>NZ_JAKGUE010000002.1:0-217690 GCF_021568795.1 Dethiosulfovibrio faecalis | reverse complement strand
GCCCGTAACATAAGGAAATTTCCATATGTTACCCAGACCGACGGCGGATCCCGCCGCGGCGAGAATAAAGCCTATCTTGCTTCCCCACTGTTCTCTCTGCTGCTCTACCTGATTCGCCATAAACCCTTACCTCCTTTTAGGGTGAATATACAGATCCCGAAAAAATACACCTCTTATAGACCTACACCGTAACCGGCTCTCGACACCTCCTTCTCCGAGGAAATGACAAACGACGAGACATAAAGAAGACAGAGAATCAAGTAAATTATCTGAATTCGTCGTTTAGATGGATCTGACCGCATTATACACCATAGTATGCATTTTAGAACAGTGGGTTTCATCAAAAAAAAGATCCCCATGTAAAATCCGCGGAGAGTTGTACAATAGGGAGGACGTCGACATAGGAAAGGGGAGAAATCCATGTGCCTTGCAGTACCACACGTCATAATCGATTTGGCTCAGGATGGATCGGCGATGGCCAAGGCAGGAGCGATAGTCAGAGAGATCAGGACCGATCTCATAGACGATCCTTCTGTAGGAGACACGGTATTGGTCCATGCTGGCTTCGCTATAGAAAAAGTCTCTCCGGAGGACTCGGAGGAACTGACGGCCATGTGGGACAAAATAAGAGAGCTCGCCGGAGAGGAAATCGATGAGTTCAGATAGAGCAAAACTGCTGTCCTCGGCCCTCAGGAGGCTAGCCGACAGGCCGACGACCATCATGGAGGTCTGCGGAACTCACACGGTGTCGATCTTCAGACAGGGGCTGAGATCTCTTTTCCCGGAAAATCTCAAACTGATATCCGGTCCGGGCTGTCCGGTATGCGTAACGTCTCAGGGGGAGATAGACGGGGCCATCGAATTGGCCACGAGAAAAAACGTGGTCATGGCGACCTACGGGGACATGATGAGGGTTCCCGGATCAAACGGTACCTTAGGGGAGCTCAGAGGATCGGGCTCCGACGTGAGGGTGGTGCTGTCGGCCATGGAAACCCTTAGGATGGCCGAGGAGATGCCCCACAAAGAGATAGTGTTTCTAGCGGTGGGATTCGAGACCACCGCACCGGCGACAGCGGCACTGCTGATAGAAGCGCGAAAGAAGAACCTCGATAACCTGTCGGCGCTCTGTCTGCACAAAAGAGTGCCTCCGGCACTCAGGGCCCTGTCGGAAACCGACGGAAACAGGGTCGACGGTTTTTTATTGCCCGGACACGTAGCGGTAATTCTGGGGCATGAACCGTTTAAATTCATACCTGAAAGATACGGCATAGCCTGTACGATAGCCGGCTTCGAAGCGGACGAGATAATGCTGGCCTTGGTAGACCTGCTGGAACAGATAGGCAAAAATCGTCCCTCTCTGACCTCCCGCTACGATAAGGCTGTAAGGCCGGAGGGGAACGTCAAGGCCGTCGATCTGATGAACAGGGTATTCAACACAAGCACCTCCACGTGGAGAGGAATCGGTCCGATAGACGAATCGGGTATGTCCATAAAGGAGGAATATTCCCTCTGGGACGGATCTAGGAAATTCGACGTCGCCGTTAGGAACATGCCGGAACCTAAGGGATGCAGATGCGGAGAGATTCTCTCGGGAACCATAACTCCCAAGGAATGCCCCCTCTTCGGAACAGGATGCACGCCGATAACCCCGGTAGGCCCCTGTATGGTGTCCAGCGAGGGGACCTGTTCGGCTTGGTACAGATACGGAAGAAAGGGAGATCTCAAGTGGGAAAGCTGAACCTGGGTCAGGGAAGCGGAGGAAGGCTAACCTCCGAGCTGATAGGAAAATTCAAGGCTCAATTCGACGACGTAAACATCCAGAGAGACCTGGAGGACTGCACCATGATCTCTCCGGAATGGGCCATCACCATAGACGGTTTTACCGTGTCGCCCATGGATTTCCCCGGAGGAAACATAGGGAAATTGGCTATATGCGGCGGGACCAACGACCTGGCGGTCCGTGGAATAGAGCCTAAATTCGTGACCCTGAGCGTCATCGCCGAGGAGGGGCTGGACGAAGAGGAACTATTGAGATACGGCAGAAGCGCCGCGTCGGTGTGCCACGAACTTGAAGTCAAACTTGCGGCGGGAGACACCAAGGTGGTTCCCAGGGGAACGGTCGACGGACTTTTCCTAACGGTAGCGTCCATGGGGCAACCTTTAGGAAAACCTCTGGGAATGGACCGCATAAAGCCCGGCGATAGGCTAGCCGTCACGACCTCCATAGGTAGACATGGAGCCACCATAGGCTCGATCAGATTCGACCTGGACGTGACGGGCCTCTCAAGCGACTGCGCTCCGCTTTGGCCTCTCGTAAAACCGCTGGCTCCCCTTCCCGGCGTAAGAGCCATGAGGGACTGCACCAGAGGAGGACTGGGTACGACCCTGTGCGAATGGGCTGAGGGAACCGGACTGGGAATTGAGATAGACGAATCGTCTATACCCATAGACGAAGGGGTGTCGTCGGTTTGCGACATACTAGGTTTCGATCCCCTCCACCTGGCCTGCGAAGGATGCGCCCTGATAGCCTACTCACCGGACGATGAGGACCGGATAATCGAGATCCTCAGGGCCCATCCCTCCGGGATCCAGGCGACCTCGATAGGAACGGTGGTCGAGAGACACCCCTCCATGGTGGGAATGAGGACCAAGGCCGGAGGGATGAGGGTCGTAGATATGCCGGTAGGCGAGCTGCTTCCCCGTATATGCTGATGGGATAAAGAACGAAACGGAGGGCTCAGATCGGAGCCCTCCGTCAGTCCTCATATTTTTAAATTGAACCTTGAACTACCGATTCAAACCCACTCTTCCCATTTGATTGAAACCCTTCTTATGTCCAGGGCTATTCCGGTCTCGTAATCCACGTCCACAACCACACCGTTGAGTCTCAGATCCTCCGTCGCCACCTCGAACCGAGAGGGAAGACCTGTGAGGAACTTGGGCATAACGCTCTCGACGGTCATGCCTATAGCGCTTGAGAAAGATCCGGTCATTCCCACGTCGGAGATATAGGCAGTTCCCCTCGGGAGGACCTCCTCGTCGGCGGTCTGTACGTGGGTGTGGGTTCCCACCAACACGGAGACCCGTCCGTCCAGATAGGCTCCCATTACCTTCTTCTCCGATGTCGCCTCGGCGTGAAGGTCCACGAAGACGGGCATTGCGTCCATATCCCTCAGAAGCTCGTCGATCTTCCTGAAAGGACAATCTGTAGGAGGCATGAAGACCCTCCCCTGAAGATTGATCACCCCCAGGGCGAGACCTCCCTTCCGCAAGACCATAACGCCGCTTCCCGGACATCCGGGAGGATAGTTCGCCGGACGGACAACCCGTGACTCCTCGTCCAACAACGGAATAAATTCCTTTTTATCCCATATGTGATTTCCCGAGGTAAGACCGTCTATCCCCATATCGAAGAGCTCCTCCGCAACCTTGGCGGTGAGCCCCCTTCCGGCCGCGGCGTTTTCGCCGTTAGCCAGGACGAAATCGAAAGGGCCTTCCTTCGCTCGAAGGTAAGGGAGAGACTCGGATACCATTCTACGACCCGGCTTACCCACCATATCGCCGATGAAGAGAATCCTCATCTACTTGGCGTACTCCACCGACCGGAACTCCTTGATAGCGGTCACCTTTATCTGTCCCGGATACTTCATCTCTTCCTCTATCTTCTTGGCTATGTCGAAAGCCAGTTTGGCTATGACGCCCTCGTCCGACACGTTGGGAGCCACCATAACCCTGACCTCTCTGCCGGCCTGAATAGCGAAGGCCTTGCTAACACCCTTGAACGACTTCGCCAACGTCTCCAGTTTTTCCAGACGTTTGACGTAGGCGTCAAGACTCTCCCTACGGGCGCCGGGCCTGGCCGCACTGATGGCGTCGGCGGCGGCCACGATAACGTCGTAGATCGACTGGATCTCCATGTCCTCGTGGTGAGATCCTATAGCGTTTATTATCTCCGAAGATTCGTTGTACCTCTTCGCCAGATCCGCACCTATCACGGCATGAGGGCCCTCTATCTTGTGGTCCACTGCTTTACCGATATCGTGAAGCAGCCCGGCTCTTCGGGCCAGTTCCTCGTCGGCACCCAGCTCAGCCGCTATGATACCGGATATATGGGCGACCTCCATGCTGTGCTGAAGGGCGTTCTGACCGTAGCTGTAGCGATATCTGAGAGACCCTATCAGCCTGATAAGATCGGTATGCATATGCTTGACGCCCAGATCAAGCAGACACTGATCCCCGGCCTCCATGATGGACTCCTCCACCTCTTCGGTCGCCTTCTGGATGAGTTCCTCGATACGAGCGGGATGTATCCTGCCGTCGGTGACCAGCCTCTCCAAAGCCAGCCGGGCTATCTCACGCCGGACCGGATCGAAACAGCTTATGGTAACCGCTTCCGGGGTATCGTCGACAATGAGATCGACTCCCGTCTCGGTCTCGAAAGCCCTTATATTTCTGCCTTCTCTGCCGATTATGCGCCCCTTCATCTCGTCGGAGGGAAGGTTTACCACGCTGACCGACACGTCGGAGGAATACTCCACGGCACAGCGTTGAATAGCCGTGACTATAACCTCCCTGGCCTTTCTGGAAGCCTCTCTGCGGGCCTTCTCCTCGAGATCCTTGACAAGAAGACCTAGAGAGTGCTGGGCCTTCTCCTCGACGTCCTTCATCAGGATATCCCTAGCGTCGTCTCTGTTGAGCTGAGCGACCTCCTCCAACTTCACCAGTTGATCTTGCTTGAGACTCTCTATCTCCTGAAGTCTCTTCTCCGCCGAATCGAGCTTGTTCTTGAGGTCCTCTTCACGGCGACCGACCTTGTCGAGTTTCCGTTCGAGGTTTTCCTCCTTCTGCTCCAGACGTCTCTCGGACCTCTGAAGTTCCCCTCTTCTCTCCTTAATCTCGTTTTCCGTCTCCTGCTTCATCCCGAAGATCTCTTCTTTTACCTCCGAGAGCATTTCCCTCTTGTGGTGCTCCCCATCCTTGACGGCCTTTTTCAACAACTGATCGGCCTGCCGTTTTGCGTTGGCTAGGTGCTTTCCACCGAGAGATCTGGAAATCAGGAGACCGCCTACGACACCGAAGGCCAGCCCCGCGGCGATTCCGAGAATCATCGTAGATTCCATAGACAGATCTCAACTCCTTTATTTTATGAGGACGATGACAACGATGAGGTCTATTTTACAGGTTCTGTAAAAAGCCAACAAGACCCAACAGAGACCTCAGATTTAAACGTTGCGTTTTTCTTTCTACGGATGGATAAAAAAGAGGAGGGCTTCAGCCCCCCTCTTCGACATCAACCGGTGCACTCTCGGTCGTATTCCTCGATTATATCCCAAAGGGTAGTAGACGACGTAACCCTCTCTATGCTGTCGCTTACCTTCTCCCATAAAAACCTGGCTGGACAGCAGCCTCCTCGCTCGCAGCTACCGTAGTCCACACAATCTGCCAAGCTGATGGGACCCTCCAGAGAATCTATTATCTCCGAGGTCAGGATCTCTTTAGGATCTCTGCTCAGAAGATAGCCTCCCTGAGCTCCTCTGACGCTGGAGACGAGACCGGATTTCCGGAGCTTGGAGAAAAGCTGCTCCAGATAGCTCTCGGACAGAGTCTGGTTCTTGGCGACCTCGCTTATCGATATGGGACGACCGTTACCGTAACCTCGAGCCAAGTCTACCATCGCCCTGAGTCCGTATCTGGTTTTAGTCGACAGCTTCATCTACATCACCCTCCGTGGTAGGAGGATACTATACCCAACTTTATCTGTCAAGTATCCTACGAACCCCATAGGGATCAGTCTTGAAAAACCGCCCCTCTGTTGCCGGACGTCACGAAGGCTCTGTAGCGCTCTAGATACGAGGTAGCTCCAGGCTGCATCGTCGGAGTCCATTCCCTCTTGCGGCGTTCCAACTCATCGGGATCGACCATCAGGTCCAGTTTTCTGGCAGGAATATCTATCACTATCTCGTCGCCGTCTTTGACAAGCCCGATAGGCCCTCCTGCGGCGGCTTCCGGCGACACGTGTCCTATAGAAGCCCCTCTGGTGGCCCCGGAGAAGCGTCCATCGGTTATGAGAGCCACCGAGCCGCCCTGCCCTCTTCCCATTATCGCCGAGGTGGGAGCCAACATCTCCCTCATTCCGGGACCGCCCTTAGGCCCCTCGTAGCGGATGACGATAACGTCTCCGTCGGAGATGAGGCCCTTCATTATGGCCTCTCCCGCCGCCTCCTCCGACTCGAAAACCCTGGCTGGCCCTCTGTGACGCATCATCTCGGGAGACACGGCGGTCTGCTTCACCACCGCTCCGTCGGGAGCCAACGTTCCCTTGAGGACGGCTATGCCCCCTTCGGGATCAACGGGATCGGAGACGGAATGGATAACCGATCTGTCCTTGATCTCCGCTTCGGCCACGTTCTCCGCCACTGTAAGACCGGTACAGGTGATAGAGTCTCCGTGAATCAGACCGGCGTCCAGAAGCTCTTTCAGGACGGCCTGGATCCCTCCGGCCTTCCAAAGGTCCTCTATATGATGGGCCCCGCCGGGGCTCATGCTGCACAGATGAGGGGTGCGGCGGCTGATTGCGTCCATATCCTCCAAGGAGAGATCCACCCCGGCCGAGTGGGCGACGGCTGGGAGATGGAGGGCTGTGTTGGTGGACCCCCCCAGAGCCATATCTACCGCCACGGCGTTCTCGAAGGCCTTTTTCGTCAATATCTTGCTGGGCCTTATATCCTTCTCCAACAGTTCCATTATCTGTCTGCCGGCGTCCTTGGCCAGACGATCCCTGGCGGCGAACACGGCGGGAATGGTTCCGTTCCATGGAAGGGCAAGTCCCAAGGCCTCCATCATACAGTTCATGGTGTTGGCGGTGAACATCCCCGAGCAGGAACCGCAGGTGGGACAGGCCGAATCCTCTAGCTCGAGAAGCTCCTTATCGGATATCTGATCGACCGCCTTTTTCCCCACCGCCTCGAATACAGTGCTCAGGTCGGTGGCACAACCGGGTGAGGAACCGGCCAACATGGCACCTCCGCTGATCACTATGGAAGGTATATCCAGAGTGGCCGCCGCCATCGCCATCGCCGGAATGATCTTATCGCAGTTCGTCACAAGGACAAGACCGTCCAGACCGTGGGCCTGGGTCATAAGCTCTATCGAGTCCTTTATCAGCTCTCTGCTGGGAAGGGAGAACTTCATACCCTTGTGCCCCATGGCTATCCCGTCGCACACCCCTATTACTGGAAACTCCAGAGGAAGACCTCCTGCCGCATAGACGCCGGCTTTCACCGCTCCGGCTATGCGGTTGAGGTGAATGTGTCCCGGAATGATCGAGTTATAGGCGTTGACGACCCCTATCCAAGGACGGTCGATCTCCCAATCGGTGTAACCGTTTGCCTTCATCAAGGATCGATGAGGAGCCCTCTCGAACCCCTTCTTTACGAAATCGCTGTTCAAGTCAAATCCCCCTTTGGATTAACCCCATATCAGACTGGGCAGAAAAACCGTCAGCCACGGAACGTAGGTGGTCAACAGAAGCACAGCCATAAGCACCAGGACCATAGGAACTATAGGGCGACTTATCTCCTCCACCGATAGCCCCGTTATGGCACTGGCGACGTAGATATCGATAGCCACCGGAGGCGTAGCCATACCGATAGCCAGTCCGACCGCTATCATCACGCCGAAATGGATCAGATCTCCTCCCATCTGAATTACCGTGGGCAGAAAGATCGGGGTCAATATTATCAATGCCGAAGCTGTCTCCATCACCATACCGGCCAGGAGCACTATCACAAGTATCATCAGATACACCATGGCCTCGTTGCCTCCGGCCACGCCTAACAAGGCATTGGCTACGGCTTCCGGAACCTCGTAAAAGGCCAATCCCCATCCGAAAAGCTTAGACGTCGCTATGATGAACATTATCAAAGACGAAGTAACCCCCGCCCCCACCACCAGGCGATAGAACTTCTTCCAATCCATGGAACGATAGACGAAGAAAGCGACTCCCAGAGAATACACCACGGCTATGGCCGCCGCCTCCGAAGGGGTGAAGAAACCGGAGAAGATACCCCCTAGTATTATCACAGGGGTCATAAGACCCCATATCGAATCCTTGAAACGCCGCCTCTTCTCCTCCTTAGGAACGGGGTCGGCGGCAGGGTAGTTTCTCTTCTTGGCCACATGGAGAGCCAGGAGAATAAGCCCAGTTCCCATAAGAGCTCCGGGGATGAATCCAGCCATGAAAAGCTTCGCAACCGACTCCCCTGCTATCACGGCGTAGAGTACCATAGGGACGCTGGGCGGTATAACCACCCCGATGGTCCCCGACGCGGCGATAAGGGCGGCGGAAAAATCCAGATCATAGCCCTTTTCCTTCAGCTCCGGCAGAAGAGCCGACCCCACAGCGGCGGTAGTCGCCGCGCCGGATCCGGAGATGGCCGCTATGAACATGGAGGCCACCGTGGAGACTATCGAAAGCCCCCCTCTGATCCTGCCCAGAGATGCCTCGGCAAACGCCACGATCCTCTCCGAGATACCCCCCTTGGCCAGGATATCACCGGCCAATATAAAGAATGGAACTGCCACCAGGGCAAAAGAGTTGTTCCCCGTGAACATCATCTGAGGCACCATCTGAAGGGGCAGACCGTTGAGCAGTAGGACTATGGTGGCAGCCACCCCTATGGCCAGGCCTATCGGCATCCCCAGCGCCATCAGCAGGAAAAAAGCGCCTCCCAACACGAATCCCATCAGGAATCCCCCTCAAAGAGGCACTTGAAACCGGCCACGAGATGAAGGATCACCACGACACAAAAGATAGGGTACATGGAGTAGACCCACCTCATCGACACGCCCAGAGCCGGAGTCGTCTGAAAGGCCTCGGTCTCCATCAGAGCCCCTCCGTACCAGCCCACTATCACGAAGAAAGCCACGGCCATGGACTGCACCACCACCGCTACTAAAAGGCGCAGAGGCCGGGGAAGCCTCTCGGTAAGAAAAGTTATCGATATATGACTTCCCCGGTAAAAGGCGACGGCAGCCCCTATCAGCGAAGCTCCAACCAGCATGAACCGTACCAACTCCTCGGACCATATGAGGGCGTCTCCAAATATCCGGCAGAATATCTGAGCGGTCGTCAGAAGCACCATAGCTATCATGAGGACGAACAGGAGCACCTCGCAAGCCCTGTTTACCCTATCGCTCAAGACAGAAACGAAAGCCATTGTTTTTATTTCGTGTCGACGATGGTCTTGATCGTCTCGGCACCGAACTTATCGGTATATTTGTCGTATATGGGTTTTACCGCCTCTCGGAAAGCCGCAAGATCCGGCTCCGTAACCTCCATACCCTGATCCTTCAGGAACTGGAGCCACTCGGCGGCCTTCTGGTTATCCAGGTCCCTGTTAGCCTTGGATGCAGCCTTGGCGGCGTTCTCGATCAACTCATGCTGCGAGGAAGAGAGCTTCTTCCAAGTAGCCATGCTCATCATTATGACGTTCGGAGCGTAGGCGTGTCTGGTCAGAGAAAGATACTTCTGGCTCTCGTAGAGTTTGAAGGAAACTATCACGTTCAGAGGATTTTCCTGTCCATCGATGGTCCCCTGCTGGAGAGCCGTGAGGGCCTCGGTCCATGCCATGGGCACGGCGTTAGCTCCGAGGGTCTTGAAACTCTCGACGTAAACTGGGTTCTGCATAAGCCTTATCTTGAGCCCCTTCATATCCTCCGGCTCCTTAACGGGTCTCACGCTGTTGGTGAGATTACGGAATCCCCTCTCTCCGTAGGCAAGTCCCTTCCATCCGAACTTTTCCATACCGTCCAGCATCTCCTGTCCCACAGGTCCGTCCAACACCGCATAGGCGTGGTCGGTATCCCGGAAGAGGAAAGGCAGATCGAACACGCCGAACTGGGGCATAAAGTTGATGATCGGGCCTCCGGTTATGATCGCCGCATCCACCACTCCCATCCTCATGTTCTCCAGAAGAGTCCTCTCGTCACCTAATTTGGCGTTTGGGAAAATGGTGACCTTCAGATCATCGCCGCCGGCCTCCACCACTTCCTTGAACTTCAGGGCACACACGTGAAAGGCGTCCTGCTCGTTGACCACGTGGGCCAGCTTGAGGGTTCTTTCCTTGGCGAACCCGGTACTCACGACGGAAGCGACCAACATAGCGGCCAAAGCGCACATCACAGACTTTCTCATCTTCTTCGTACCTCCCCTTCTTGGTTGGACCAATGGTACTACCAAAACCGAGGACATTATATTAGAATAGGGATCGCTTGACAACACCGAATAGGACCTACACGGAGGAGATGGACCAAGATGGAAAGCAAGAGGAAGAACCTTATAGACAGAATCGCCGGATTGATAGAAGGAGGGGAGTTCCCCTCGGGGAAACTCCCCTCCGAGAGGGATTTCGCCGAGACCCTAGGGGTGAGCAGAGGCCTCTTGAGAGAGGCCCTGGTCACCATGGAGGGCATGGGCATACTGGATATAAAGGGCAGAGAGGGAATATACGTCACAGGAAGGGACATCGCCTCAAGCCTGGACGGGGTGATATCGGGGGTCATGCTGTGGCCTCACGAGACCATGGACCAGCTGATGGAGATGAGACGTCTGGTCGAGATTCCCGCGTCCGGCCTAGCTGCGAGACGAAGGGACGAATCGGATGTGAACAGGATGAAAAAATGTCTCAGAGAACTGGAAAAGCTGGAAAAATCCTCGACTGACGCCGACGGCGCCAGATGGGACTCGCTTCTGCACATGTCGGTGGTGGACGGAGCGAAAAACAAGCTCCTATCCAGGGTATTCGAGGGGGTCGCCCTCCTCATGGAGCGATATATAGGGGACACCAGGAGAAGGCTCTTCGCCAACCCCGGACTCCCCGACGAGGTACTGTTTCAACACCGAGAACTGGTGAAGTCCGTTGAGATCGGCGACGAGAGGAGAGCCATGGAGATCACAGAGGACCACCTCAGGATAGCCGACCGCCTGTTCCGGCAGGGACACCCCTAATCGGGTCGGTCGTATCTCCGAACGTCGTCTCCCAGGACCCTGTAGACGACGTCTCCGGGGAACCCCCTGCGAAAGAGCCTTCCCTCTATTTTCCGGTTCTCGATTCCGACGGAACGCCATCCCTCGGCCAGACGGATCGCCCTTTCCTCCTCGTCTATATCGGCCACCTCTATAGCGTCTACGATAAGATCGGAGGGGACGCCTCTGGAGCGAAGCTCATCTCTTATACGCCTTAACGACCAGTCGGGGTGGCCATCCACGAACAGGATAGCGTAGGCTCGATCGTCTATCAGACCCAACTCCTCGTAGCGGTTCAAGAGCGCCTCTGCCGTGGACCGCTCGCAACCCTTTCGCCTCAGCCGGACGAAAAGCTCCTTTCTGGGATACACCCCTCTTCCCAGTAGATTTTGAAGGTATCTCTCATGTCGATCCAACGAATCACCTCCCGGATCAAGCGGTACCGGCAAGCTCCAGCTTCTCCCGATACATCCTGAAGACCATCTCCCTCACTGCCGGGATCGAATCCAGGGCGGGGTCTCGATCTACCATGTCGATCGCGATCCGTCTGGCCAGGGTCAACAGTTCCCCGTCTCTTATCAGATCGGCCACCTTGAAATCGGTGAGTCCGTGCTGTCTGGTCCCGCATATCTCGCCTGGACCTCGAATCGCCATGTCAGCCTCGGCCACCTCGAACCCGTCGGAACTGGAGCAGATCGCCTCGAGCCGTCTGTTGCCGTCCTGGGTTCCCGGTTTTCCCAGCAGAAAACACCAGGATTGCTCGTCGCTTCGCCCGACCCTTCCCCTTAGCTGGTGAAGTTGGGAGAGTCCGAAACGCTCGGCTCCCTCAATGACCATAACCGTCGCCTCGGGGACGTCGACCCCTACCTCTATCACGGTGGTCGATGCAAGAAGAGGCTTCTCTCCGGAGGCGAATTCATCCATAACCGATCGACGCTCCTCCATGGACATCCTGCCATGGAGCATGGATACCCTTTCCGATCCGAAACGACGGACCAAAAAGTCGAACCGCTCCTCCAGAGGACGGGCGTTCAGATGCTCGCTCTCCTCTATGAGGGGACAGACCCAGAAGATCCTCCTGCCTCTGTCCATCTCCGAGTCCAAAAAACCGTAGAGATCGTCCACCTTATGATCCCCTATCCACCTGGTCTTGACCGGGATCCGCCCCTCCGGCATCGTCCTTATCACAGACACGGAGAGATCTCCGTATACCGACAGAGCCAAGGTTCGAGGGATAGGAGTGGCCGTCATGACCAAGACATGGGGCATCTCTCCCTTCCCTCCGAGAGCCCCCCTTTGAAGCACGCCGAATCGGTGCTGCTCGTCTATTACTATCAGCCCCAACCTGTTAAAGGCCACGTCCTCCTGAATGACTGCGTGAGTGCCTATGACCAGATCGACCGAGCCTTCGGCTATCTCCTTCAGGAGGACTCTCCGTTCCTTGGCCGAAAGTCCACCTGTCAGCAGACCAACTCTGACTCCGTGAGGTTCTAGAAAGGATTTCAGCCTTATGGCGTGCTGCTGGGCCAATATAGAGGTCGGGACCATGAGGGCAGCCTGAGTTCCCCCGTCTACGGCCTGCATCATGGCCAGAGTTGCCACGGCGGTCTTACCGGACCCGACGTCGCCCTGGAGAAGACGGTTCATGGTTACATCCGAGGACATATCCGTACCTATCTCGGCCAGGACCCTGCTCTGATCCTCGGTTAGCTTGAACGGAAGCGAATGTTCGATCTTCCGCCTGAGAGGACCTCCCTGGGGGAGTCTAGGAGCTCCTCGAAGCTCCCCTACAGATCGTCTACGAATGGCAAGGCCGATCTGAAGCATAAAGAGCTCGTCGAAAGCCAGACGACGACGGGCTCTTTTCCAGCTTTCCGGAGAGACGGGGCAGTGCATCTCCCTTATAGCCCAACCGAGGGGATCCAGGTCCAGATCCCTCAGGAGCAACTCCGGCATATGGTCCTCCAGTTCGGGCAGAACCTGATCGAGCAATCTATGTATAATCTTTCTCAGCCATCGGTCGGAGAGACCGGCGGTAAGGGAGTATACTGCGGCTATCCCTCCGATCTGAACTGGAACCTCGCCCTCTCGAAGGATCTCGAATTCGGGGGCCACAAACTGAGCCATTCCGCCCTCTTTGGCGATCTTCCCATAGAGGGCCACCCTGGTCCCCGAGGTCAACAGACGATCCAGCCCCTTGCGGTTGAACCATAAAGCGGAGGCCAGACCGTGACCGTCGCTCACGATGGCCCTGGTAAGAGAGATCCTCTTCTTCACAGACACACGGTTATCGGTGGACACCACCGTGACGATGGACGCCGCCACGGTATCGGTCTGAAGATCCTTCAACGGCACTATCCGTCGTCTATCCTCGTAGCGACGTGGGAAAAAAAAGAGCAGATCCCCCAAAGTGCGCACTCCCAGCCTTTCCAGCCGGGACGCCTTGACGGGACCCACTCCGTTGAGATACCGGATGGAACTGTCCAAAACGGTCACGGAAAGGAGTCCTCCTCCTCTCTGTCCGATCCATCCACGAGGCTGCTGAAACGAACCAGGAGAGACCTGAAATCGGCCAGAAACATCTCCTTGGTCTTCCGAGCCTCGTCGCACTGGCGTAGGAGATCGTCTTTTTTGCCTCTAGCCTCGTTGACGATCCCCTCGGCACGGCTCCTCGCCTCTGCCACTATGGCGTCGGCCTCTTTCCTGGCCGATCCGAGTCGCTCCTCCGAGCTTCTCTGAGCCATAAGCAGGGCCTCCTGAAGGGAATCCCTCATAGTGTCGTATTCGCCCATCTTTTCCTGAAGTCTTCTGATCTCCTGTTCCAGCTCGGCCTGCCGTTCCGCCGAGTACTGAAGGGTATCGGCGACTTGATCGAGAAAATCCTCGACCTCGTCGGGATTATAGCCTCTTATGGTCCTGGAGAAGGAGACGTTCTCTACGTCCAGGACCGTAACGAGACTAGTCACCGGAGTTCTCCTGCCTCTCCTCTCCGGCAACCCATTCCTCGCAGGCGGTCTTCACCGGTGTCGCGAGAAAACTGCTCCTGGATACCCTGAGTAGACTACCCTTGGAAGCGGCGATGACCTCGTTTATGGCGGCCAGCAGCTCGTTCCCCAGGTCCAGGTCGACACCCTGGAGGTCGATCAGTATCAGCCGTCCCTGTCTAAGGGCGGAGAGAAGATCGTCCTTCAATTCCAGACAGTCCGCCCCTCTGCAAAGTACGACCTCCGCCTTGGGAGGAAGGGGCCTCATGATCCTATCGAGCCTCTCCTCCCTTGAGGTCTCGACCGCAGGAGGAGCCTCTCCGACCCCGTCTTCCTTATGGGAGGTGATTACTATCTCATCGTCGTCGTAATCGTCGGTCATGCCTAAAAGCTCGAAAAGCCGATTCAACATATCCCTTACTGCCTCCGTTCCCTCGCTCCGAAAATAGCCGAACCTACCCTCACTATGGTGCTTCCCTCTTCTATGGCCAGCTCGAAATCGCCACTCATCCCCATGGAAAGTTCCGGCAGTGGCCGTCCAAACTCTCTCGTCGCTCTATCTTTGAGCTCTCTCAGGACTTCGAAAGCCCTGCCTATGCGGACTTGGTCATCGCAAAGAGGCCCTACCGTCATCAAACCCACGGGGTTCAAGGAACCGCACGAAAAGAATATACCGTCTAGAAGGACCAAAGCTTCCTCCGGAGAGACCCCGTGCTTGGAAACCTCTCCCGAAGTGTTCACCTCTATCATTATATCGTAAGGAGCCTTATCGAACTCAAGCGCTAGACGATCCAGGGTCTCGGCCAGGCGCAGACTGTCCACACTGTGAATCACGTCGAAAAGAGCCACCGCCTTTCTGGCTTTGTTTCTCTGTAGATGGCCTACCAGGTGCCAAGGGATGGAGAGATCTTCAGGCCAACTCTCTATCTTTCCCTCCGCTTCCTGAACCCTGTTCTCGCCCAAGGCCCATACCAAGCCAGTCCTTGCAACGGGGAGAATCCTCTCGACCGGATGGGTCTTGGTGACCCCTAACAGACGGACGTCCTCCGGACGTCTGCCGGAACGAAGAGCCGCCTCGGCCATGCGGTCCAAGACCTCTCTAACTTGAGTTTCACAATCAACAGGATCTACCACAACTTTATCCTCCCCTCTTGAGCGGTCATTCCGTTCAATAATACAAGACTCCCAGGGTTTAATCCAGCCTCCACCATAAAACGACCTCCATCCACCGGAAATCCTTCGACCCCCCTGAAGGAGACGTTGTTTCCGTCTAGGACGAAAACCCCTCTTACCCCCTGACGTATCACCACGGCCGAATCGGGTACCGCCACCCCTCTACCCTCTCCTCCGTTGACGAAAATCCGGAGCTCCCTCCGAGTCAATACGTCAGCAGGGAAAAACGGCAGATTGACGTAAAGCTTGACGGTATGGCCCATCCTCTGGGCAACCCGGACCTCCCCCCTGTAGGGAACTCCCAAGGGATCCAGTCTAAACTCGACGGAACCTCCGCCTATATCGGAGCTGAGGGAATCGGTCAGAGGACAGTAGAACACACATCGGAGGTTCTGAGGTTGAGGAATTAGCTTGCCTATTACCTTGTCCCTTCTTATCTCCGAGAGGTCCTGAAAAAAGAGGGTTCCCGGCGGATCCGGCAAAGACGCCGATCCGGGCCATATAAAAGAATATCTCCATTCCCCCTCGAGACCGTCCAGACCTGGGACGAAATATCCCTTTCCGGGAGAGTATATGGGAAAGCTCTTCCCGCCTCTCAAGACAGTCCCCACCAGATCTCCCTTTCCCACGACGGCGGGGGATGAGCCGTACCTGTACTGGATCGAGCCTCTGACCCTGGAGTGTACCAACTCCTCTCGCCATATCAGGACCGCCCGTATCGGGATATCGTCCCTGTAGAATACGGTCCTCGCGTTTACCAGCTCGGGAATCGATCCCGATGTATGCCACCACCAGGCCATATAGACCGAGACCACGGCGACCACGATAAAGGTTACGAAAGATATGTAGGCGACGTGCAGTCTCTTGGATTTCATCGAAGCCCTCCTCGATCGCTTATGCACCGCCTATTTTACAACAGCACCGTTTTTTTGTTCTATCGAGCTTTACTCTTTATCACGATAAAAAACACAGAGCAAGCCCACAAAATATGTTCATATCAAACATGTCGTGGCGAAAAACGACAAAATCTCATGTATACGCAGGCTATTATACGTATATATTGCAAAAAGAAGCAAAAACCTCTTGCATAAAAAAGAAACGGATGGTATAAAGGGGCATCTTTTTTGCAAGACTCAGGAACTGAAGACGAGGAGGGGAAAGAGACATGGAGGTATCCAGACCAAAGGAAATTTTTGGAATGAACGTGTTCGACAGAAAGACCATGAAGGAAGTGCTTCCGGACGAGATCTACCGCAAGATGGTGACGTCCATCGAAGGGGGACAGAAACTGGACATATCGATGGCGGATTTCGTGGCCACCGCGATGAAGGAATGGGCCGTGTCCAAGGGAGCGACCCACTACACCCACTGGTTCCTTCCCAGAACCGAGACGACCGCCGAAAAACACATGGCGTTTCTCACCACCGACGAATCTGGAGCCCCTATGGACTCGTTCAGCGGGATGGAGCTGGTTCGAAGCGAACCGGACGCCTCGTCCTTTCCCTCCGGAGGGATAAGGTCCACCTTCGAGGCCAGAGGATACAGCACATGGGACCCCTCAAGCCCCGCCTTCGTAGTGAGGAGTCCCAAAGGGGCGACTTTATGTATACCATCTGTTTTCATATCCTACGACGGGACCCCTCTGGACATGAAGACTCCCCTGCTGAAATCGATAGACGTTGTCCGAGATAGATCGATGCGCCTACTGAAGCTCTTCGGCAACAGGAGCGTCAGATCCGTGGACGTCACCGTGGGAGGCGAGCAGGAATACTTCCTGGTGGACGAGCAGAAAGCCAGAAAAAGACCGGACATCATGAAATGCGGTCGCACCCTCATAGGGGCTCCCTCGCCTCTGGAGCAGACCGTAGAAGCCCACTATTTCGGCTCGATACACCCGAGGACGCTGGCCTACATGGAGGACGTCGAGAGGGACATGTACCGAATGGGACAGATCCTCAAGACCAGACACAACGAGGTCGCCCCCTGTCAGTTCGAGTTCGCCCCAGACATAGCCGAGGGAAATCTGGGATGCGACCAGAACCACATCCTGATGGAGATAATGAAGAAGATGGCCATCAGACACGGCTTCAAGCTGATGCTCCACGAAAAGCCTTTCGCAGGCGTCAACGGAAGCGGCAAGCATCTAAACTTCTCCCTGAGGGACAGCGAAGGACGCAACCTGCTCAAACCATCCAGCAACCAGAGACGGAACATCCAGTTTCTCACCTTTCTGAGCGCCTTTCTGCTGGGAGTATCCAAACACGGAGGGCTTCTGAGGGCGGCTATAGCCTCTCCGGGCAACATGCACCGTCTAGGTGGACACGAGGCCCCTCCGGCGATAATGAGCGTCTATCTAGGAGACCTGCTCACCCAGATATTGGACAATATAGAGAAGGGCCTTCCTGACAAAATGCCGTCCCGCTCCCTGATAGACCTGGGACTCAACAGACTCCCGGCGGTAGTCGCGGACAACTCGGACAGAAACAGGACCTCTCCTATAGCCTTCACCGGCAATAAGTTCGAGTTCCGGGCGGTAGGCGCCCCTCAGGCCCTTGCGGGCCCTCTCACGGTTCTCCTGGCGGTGTGGAGCAAAGGGATAGAAGAGATGACATCGATGATAGAGCACAGGATATCGGAGGGCCGAATGGACGTCACCGACGCGGCTTTGGAGGCGATACGCCACGGGGCGAAGGAGAGCAAGGCGGTCCGTTTCGAGGGCAACGCCTACGCTCCCGAGTGGCAGAACGATGCGGCCAAAAGAGGACTCACGGTGGCCAACACTACGCCGGAGGCTCTGGACCTGTACCTCATTCCGGAAAACCGCTCCCTCTTCGCCGATCTGGGAATAATGACCGAGAGGGAGGTAGAGGCCTACCACGAAATACGGACGGAGCAGTACGTCAACGCTATGGACGTCGAGATGGCGACGATGACCGCCATGATAAGGGAGGGAGTGCTTCCCGCCGTCACCAGACAGATATCGCTGGAATCGGAGGCCATGGGGTCTCTTCCGGAGGAACTCCGCAAGGACATGGATCCTTGGAGAAAATCTCTGAAAGAGCTGGTGACGCTCAAAAACGGCCTCATAACGGGAATAGAAAACCTGGACGACCTGAGACAGAGGGCCAACAACATGGGCCTCTCCGAGAGGGCACGGATAGTAACGGAGGAAGCCCTACCCCAGATGGCAGCCATCAGAGGTATGAGCGACGCCGCGGAGCAGGTGGTAGCCGGAGACATATGGCCCTACCCCAGATACAGGGATCTGCTCACCATAGACTGAGTACACTAAAGAAAAAAGCGGTGCGCCTTATCTGTAGGAAGGCGCACCGCTTGATATATCAAAGAAGCTCCGTATCGGTAAGTCCGCACCTTATGGCGTACTTGGTCAAGTCCGCCACGTTGTGCAGGTCCAGCTTGTTCATCACGCTCTGCCGGTGATTCTCCACCGTTTTGGAACTAAGATTGAGAGACGAGGCGATCTCCCTGGTGCTCCTGCCCTCCGCAACTAGCTGAAGAATCTCCCATTCCCTGGGGGTGAGCTCCGTCCTCTGATCCTCCTCGGCTATCAGGTAATCCAACGAGGAAAGGTCCATCCCGAGCCCTCTCTCTATGCTGGGACCGAGATAGGCCTCCCCTTCGACCACCGCCCTTATGGCACCTACAAGCTCGTCGGTGGCACAGTCCTTGAGCAGGAAGGCTCTGGCACCGGCTCTGAACATCTCCACAACAAAATGTCTGTCCGAATGCATGGACAAGGCCACTACCGCCACGCCAAGCTTTCTAAGCCGTCTGGTGGCCTCTATTCCCCCCATACCGGGCATCACTATATCCATGACGGCCACGTGGGGATGCAGCTCTTCCGCTATATCCACGGCGGCCCTGCCATCGGATACCTCGGCGACTATGTCGATGTTCTTCTCCGCCTCCAAGAGCATTACCAATCCCTTACGGACAATCTGATGATCGTCCGCCACCATCACCCTTATCAAGAGACCCCTCCTCTCTTACCTTATGGGCAATTTTATGGTAGCCATGGTTCCCTTCCCGAGAGAGGATCGACAGATAAGCTCTCCCCCCATCCCCGCCAATCTCTCTCTTATGCTGAGAAGACCGAAGGATAGCCCCGCGGCGGATCGATCTAGTTTTTCAGGATCGTACCCCCCGCCCTCGTCGATAATGGTGGCGGCCACGAACTTCCCATCCCTCTCGAGAGTTACGGAAGCCTCGAGAACCTCGGCGTGTTTGGCAACGTTTATCAAGAGCTCTCTGATGGACCTGTACAAAAGGCCTCTGGATTTCCGATCCAGAAGGTCAGCCGAGCCGTCGTCCTTCACGAACACGGATAGATCCCTGTCTCGTCGAAATCCGTCGCACATCCGTTCCAGCGCCGGGCCGAAACCCAACTCGTCCAGCAATGGCGACCCCAGCTCGAAGGTCATGGCCCTGGTCTCCGAGATGACCTGGTCCGCCAAAAACACGCACTGCTCCAGTCTTTCCCTCACAGAACCGGAGGCTTCTCTCATTGCCAACCCCAGTCGAATCTTGACCGAAGCCAGATTCTGTCCCACGACGTCGTGAAGATATGCGGCCATCCTCCGCCTCTCCTGCTGCTCCACCTCGTCGAGGCGACCTATCAGCTTTCTCAGTTGTCTGGCGTAGTTCTTCTCCCTGGCTCTGGCCTCAAGTCTTTCGGAGATATCCTTCATCACTATCAACAATACAGGAAGGTTATCCTCGGAGAAAACGGTCAAACTCATCTCGACAGGAAGACTGGATCCGTCGGGACGACTCAGGTCTCCGGTCAAACCGACAGGACCTCTGTTGCGACTCAATAGGTTTTCCACCTGACGGAGCGAGGAGGACGAAAAGATCTCCCCTAGAGAACGACCTACGGAAGGTTTATCGTTACCTCCTATCATCTCGGAGGCGACGGGGTTGGAAAGATCCACCCGGAAAAGCTCATCTATCCCCTTTCGACAGAGAAGGACACCGTCTCCTATAGCGTTCAGAATTTTCCTGTAGCGATCTTCTCTTTCCTCCAAAAGCCTACGAGCGATGTTTCTCACCTCAGTGAGCTCCATTCCCGCCACGATAGTCCCCTTTATATCACCGTTTTCATCCTTATAGGGAACCACGTTTACCGAGAAAACCCTCCTGTTGCCTTTTTCGTCCGAAAAGGATAGTTCTTCGCCGTATATCCCGTAGCCCTGTTGGACGACCCTCCGGGCCATACGGTACAGGGCCCCGTCGTTTAGAGACAGGATCTTTCCGGTACGGTTGAATCTCTTGACCTCTCCGTCAAGGCCGGTCATACATATGGGAACTGGAGCCCCCTCCAATATGGCGTCCAGAGTATCTTTCCTTCGAGCGAGCTCCCTCTGGAGAGAGTACAGGGAGGAGACGTCCCTTCCTACCGCCTGTATCTCCAGACCGGTCGATCCGACTCCCGGGACGGGAACGCAGCTCCACCTTATCCATCTCTCCGATCCATCCGGAGAGCTTACCGATTGGGTCCACTCCCCCTGACGGCTCTTCCCTCCATCTAAACCATCCAGAAGAGACTGGAGTCCTAGCCTCTCTGTGGCCTTAAGCCTGTTGGCCAGAGAGGACCCCACCACGTTTTCCCTGGATAACCCCCAGAAACGACAGCAGGCCCGGTTCACGAAGGTGATAGTCCAATCGGATCGAAAGCGTATCAGAGGATCTGTCTGAGCCTCCAGAACCGCCGCATAGCGCCTCTCCCCCTCGGTCAGGATATCCCAGACCTTCCGATATGAGGAGACGAAAAGCAGGCTCAGTACCACCAGAGCGAACCCCAGAAAGGCGGTCAAAGGAAGCCTGCGTTTGAGGTGAAAAATCACGTTGAGATAAGCAGGATCGGAGGAGACGTGTACCAACACAAACTTCTGTCCCCCTATCCTAGCACTGTGCCAGGCTGTAACCTTTAGACCCTCTCCCGAAACCTGCTCCATAGACTGCCCCGAGGACCTGTTAAGTACGTCCCTGGTCATAAACCTCAGGTCCGTCTTCCTGCCGTGGAGATCGCCGAATACGCTGTGTCCCACCGTCTCGGGATCACTGGACAACACAACGTCGCCCAGAGGACTCAATATATAGGAGCTACCTCCCATCTTGAGGTCATAGACGACGTGTCCCAGGAGCCTGTCCAAGTCTAGGGTTACGACCATGGCTCCGTAAGCTATACGTTCCTGTCTTAAGGGATACACTATGCCCATCGTCCTAAGACCTGGGGAGACGAAAAAAGGAGGAATCCAATGCTCCCTCCCTCTTTCCATATAACGGCTCAAAAACAGCTTTCCCCAATGCAGGGACTGTTCGAAGATGGCGCGGTTTTCCGATCCGTGCATCCACTGATCGTCATCGTAGGTCACCACGGAGATATCCAGTATCTGTGGAAAGGAGATCAACTCCAGAGACTGCACATTCCTGAGGGCGTCTCTGTCGAAATCGGAGGAGATGTAGGAGGAGGAAACGTATCTTGAGACCGTCGAGAAATGCCGGACCATATCGTTCAATCTGTCCGAGGTGGCCCGAGCGGCAAGGGTTAGCTGCTCCGATCTCCTGAGCATCCCCTCTTCCCTGGAGTTGGACACCTCGGATCTATCGAGAAAGAACATGCCTCCGAGATAGACGGCTATACAGAATATCACCCCGACCATATAGGCCCCCCATTCGGACAGAGCCATCCTTGAGAACTTCATCGGGGGACCTCGTAGGCCCTTCCTGTCACGGCTATCAGAAAAGACTCCTCTCCCTTTGTGCCTTTCAAAGTCAGTCTGCCCGGGGAACAGGATCCGTCCCTGTAGAACAGGATTCTCTCCGGAACCATCTGCCAGCTTCCGTCGGGCAAGTCCGACCGAAGATAGAGAGGCTCCAGAGAACCGTCGAGAACTGCCAGTAAATCGTCCTTGACGGCCAAGATCAGAGGCCCCCTATCCATGGCCTCCGATCGAGCGTCCGAGAGATAGCGATTGAGAGATATAAGTCCGTCCGGCTCCCTGGGGGCTATCCTGGAGACCACCAGGGTGGCCATGATCCCGATCAAAGCGACGACGAACATCACCTCGAAAAGGGTGAATCCCCGGCGACCGCTGGTCATGACGTCATTCCCAGTTGGTTATGTCCTTGCCGTCCCCTTCGCCGCCTTCCTCTCCGTCGGGACCGCAGGAAAACAGGTCGAACTCGCCGTGATCCCCGGGCCTACGATAGACGTACTCTTTGCCCCAGGGGTCGACCGGGACCTTCTTGAGATAGCCACCCTCTTTCCACCTTTTCGGCTCCGGAGACGTGGTGGGCTTCTCCACCAAAGACTCCAGACCCTGCTCTGTGGTGGGGTACATTCCACTGTCCAGCTTGTACATGTCCAAGGCCTGCTCTATCTCGCGAATCTGTACAAGAGCGGCGGTTCGCTTGGCTTCCTCGCCTCTACCAACGACTCTGGGAGCCACCAGGGCGGCCAACATACCTATGATGACCACTACGACGAGGACCTCGACCAACGTGAAACCACTTCGTCTTTTCACTACAATTCCTCCTTAAAGATTCTGCTAACGAACAAAACTGGATATATCGAAGATGGGCAATAATATCGCTACCACAACGAAACCGACGACGACTCCCAAAAACAGCACCATTACGGGCTCTATCAGGTTCGCCATACGATCCATGCTGGCCCTGGCTCTATCCCATCTGGTCTGGGCTATCTGTTCAAGAGCTCCGGCCAGATCGCCTCCAATCTCGCCTATTCTGACGAAATATACCAGGTCTTCGTCGAAAGAGCCGTCCTTCTCCAGGGCCTTCTCGAAGCGGAGTCCTCCTTTGACCTGATCGGCTATGACCATCCAGCGTTCTTTTCTGGGATCCAGGACTGAGCTCATCCTCAGGGCCTGGACCAGAGGGATGCCCGATCGAAGCAGTGACCCCAGGTTGGAACACACCAGGGATATTATTATGTTATTTCTGATCCCCCTGAAGAAAGGCATCTTTATCTTCAGCCTGCCCGACTTCACCAGGATGAATAGGACCAAAACGGCCAGGAGAAAAGGAACCCCCATGGCCTGGAAACCGCGGGAAAATCCCATCAGTATCCTGGTGGGAAGGGGAAGAGTCCTGCCCATGTCCGAAAAGAGAACAGCCACCTTGGGAACCACGTAGGTCATCAGGAAGGCAACGACTCCTAACCCTACCACCATCATTATAGCCGGATAGGTCATGGCGGTCTGGAGCCTTCTTCTGAGGGAGGCTTGCATGGAGAAAAGCCCCACTGCCTGGGTCAGGACCTCGTCCAGGGTACCACCTCTCTCGCCGGATTCGACCATGCTGCACAGGTTTTCGTCGAAACATCCAGCATCCCTCAAGGAGGAGGAAAGCCTCCGCCCCCCCTCCACCGCCTGTCGGAGCGATCCGTATAGCAGGCCAAGTCTCTTACCTCCCTGTTTTTCCAGCAACCTCAGGGCCTCGGACAGTGGAAGACCTGCCTTGAGATATGTGGCGAGGGATCGGCAGAAGGTCTCGTGGTCGTCCAAAGACAACGATCGAACCGTCGACTTCCTCTTCGATCTGCTGTCCTCGGACATATCCACCACGACCAGCCCCTGAACCGCCAGGCTTTCCGCCGCCTGTTGGGTTCCCGGAGCCTCTATACGGCCTTTCTTGAGTGTCCCCTTGGAGTCGTAGGCACTGTAGCGATAGGTCGGCATATTACACCTCGCCGGCCACTCGGATCAATTCTTCCGGCGACGTGGATCCATTCTCGACCAAAGAGAGACCTATCTCCCAGAGAGTCCGAAATCCCTGAGGCTCGGCCAACCCCCTCATCTCGGCGGCTGGGGCGTTTCTCGCTATGGCCTCTCTAAGATCGTCATCTATGACCAGCTGCTCGTATATGCCAACTCGACCTCTGTAGCCCGTACCGGAACAGAGGGGACATCCCGCCGGACCCCAGGCTTTCTTGACGCCGTTTTTGGTCAGAATAGAGGGAACTTCGACCTCCTCTCTACAGTGAGGACAGAGACGGCGAACCAGTCTCTGGGCCACCACCCCAACCAGGGATCCGGCCACCAGATAGGGCTCGACCCCCATGTCGGCCAAACGGGCTACGGCACTTATTGAATCGTTGGTGTGGAGGGTGGATAGGACCAGATGTCCCGTCAGAGACGCCTGAACCCCTATGTGGGCAGTGTCGAAATCCCTCATCTCCCCTATCATGACTATGTCAGGGTCCTGCCTAAGGATAGACCTCAGTGCGGAGGCGAAGGTCATCCCGGCCTTTTCGTTCACCTGTATCTGGGCAACTCCCGGAAGGTCGTATTCCACCGGGTCCTCGACGGTTATGACGTTCACCGACGGCTTGGCCAGTTCCTGAAGGATGGCGTAGAGGCTGGTGGACTTACCGGACCCGGTCGGACCGGTGAACAAGATCATACCGTAGGGACTGGATATTATCCTCTCCATGAGTTCCAGCTCCCTCTCGTCCATACCCAGATCCCTCAGGGTAAGGGCTCCGCCTCCCTTATCCAGAAGCCTGAGAGCCATCCTCTCGCCGTGCTGGGTGGGAACCGAGTTCACTCGGACATCCACCGCTCTCCCTCCCACCGTTATACCTATTCGGCCGTCCTGGGGGGCCATGTGTTCCGCGATGTCCATCCTGGCCATTACCTTTATCCTACTGACCAAGGGAGCCTGGTGGCTTCTGGGCAACTTCAGCCTGTCCCGCAGGACACCGTCCACCCGGAAGCGAATTATAACCGAATCCTCGTAGGACTCGACATGGATGTCGGTGGCCCTTTGTTTCATCGCATCGGCAAAGAGGCCGTTGACCAGACGGATGACCGGGACGTCTACCGAGTCGCTGAGAACGTCCTCCCTGGCGAGAGCATCCACGTCGTCTATGCCCTCCATATCCCGAACTGCATCGTCGGCGGCTCCGCTGCGCAGATCGTACAGCTGATTTATCCGCTCCGAGATAGCGGCTGGATCGTGGATCTCGACGTCCACGACCGCCCCGAGAGCGTATCCCAGGGCCTGTGCCCTGTCGTAACGATCCAGAGAGGGGACTGCGACAACCAGAACGTCGTCCTCTTTCCTTATGGGAAGAATCCCGTCGGAACGAAGACCGTCCAGACTGACAGAACCGGGAAGCATCTCCGCTATGGAAGACGCCTCTGGAAGCTCTCTGGTCGTCGATGGTGTGGAATCGGTCATCGTTGTTTCTTCACCGCCTCCTGGTACATCTCTTGGAAACGCCGATTAAGCTGGATCTCCGCTTCGCTAAGGCCAAGGTCAGCGTCGGATGCCGCAACCGCCTTGCTGGCCTCAGTGGCCGCCTCGGGAGTCTCCAATATGTAGGGGGTCAGAAAAACCATAAGTTCGATCTTCTCTCTCTGATTCGTCGAGCTCTTGAACAGCTCACCTACCAAAGGTATGTAAGAAAGAATAGGAACCCTCTGCTTTAGGCTTTTTTCCGCCTCTTTTAAAAGACCTCCAAGAATAATAGTCTGGCCGTTTCGGACCTGAACGGAGGTTTTTATCTCCCTTTTCGCCGTGACCGGGGTCGTGCTGGTCATGGCGCTAAGCACTTCCTCGGTACTCTGTTCTATATCCAGAGCCACCAGGTTTCCGCTCCTTATATGAGGGGTTATCTTGAGCTTCAACCCCGTATCCTTGTAATCGTAGCTGTTCTGCACCGAGCTTGGGTTAGATATATCCGAGGTGGAGGCCTTCATCTGTGGAATTACCTGCCCGACCAGAAGCGAACTCTCCTTGTTATCGGTACACATAAGCCTTGGCATGGAGAGAATATTCATCGCATCGTATTTCTTCAACAGCTGGACGTAGGCATAGATAAGAGAGTTACCATCATACGTCGTTTTGGTACCGACCAGATTGCCGTCGCTGTTGTAAAGCTCCTCCTCGTGCTTGCTCAATTCCTGAAACCAGTCTACAAAAGTTGAGGGCACGCCGGTGGAACCTCCCAGAGCCGCGTTGGCGGCGAAGACGGTGTTTCCCGATACCTGTCCACCCCAGGTAGCCCAGTCTATTCCAGCATTTTTAAGATTGGTGAGGTTGACCTCCGCGATGAGCCCACGGACCAGAACCTGCTTGGGTTGGGTATCTAGCTGTTCTATTATGTCCAACAAACTCGAGAACTGTCTTTCCGGAGCGGTAAATATCAAACTGTTAGTTGGAATATCCGGAACTACCGTAGTCGGAACTGAGCCGTCTTTTCCGGATTGAAGCCTTCCTGCCACCGCAAGAATCTGACTGAGTTGTTCCGAGACCTCCTTCGCGTCGGCGTTCTTGAGCTTGTAAACGTGAAATTCTCCCGACGTGGGGGGGACATCCAGTTTGGAGACTACCTTTTTAGCCGATTCCAACACGGACATCTCTCCGACCAGCACAATTTTTCGACTGGCTGGATCGGCTACAGCGCTGAGCCCTCTAAAAGGCCCCATAGGATCTTTCGCCAAATTCGCCAGATGCTGTGCCAGCAAAGCCGGCTCCGCTTCGGAAATAGGCAATACCATAACCTTGCGTATGCTATCGGGAACATCCAAAGCCCTCGCTAGGTTCACCATACGCTGGACATCGACAGCTTGACCGGATAAAAGGACTCCATTCCCATCGGACAGAGGCAATACTTTAACGGAATTACCGGCAGCTTGCTGCAACGCCTTATGAGCGATATCCGAGGTAACGAAATCCAAAGGAACCACTTGGTTTACATACTGCTCTCCATATCCAGGGCCGATCTTCCCCCTTTGAGCTTTATTTTCCTGAGTCACCCCACCCTTTACGACCTTGTAATAATCCCCCATATCCTCCAAGGAAAGGCCGTTCAAGCTTAAAGTCGTGAGCATTATTTTAAACGATTCCTCTAAGCTTACCGAACGAGGTGACATTACCGTGACGGTTCCTCCAACCTCAGGGGAGATGATTATGTTCTTCTGCAGAAGCTCTGCCATAAACCGAATAAACTTGACCACATCTAAATTGGTAAAGTTAAACTGAACGGACCCTGAGGCCCTCATGGCCCTGGCTGCGGCAATAAGATTTTGCTCCTCTTGATTTTCCAAATCCTGAGCCCAAGCTATCGTAAAAGAATCCATCGGTATAGCAACCGTTAAACTTAAGGTCAATATCAGGACAGCGCAGATTTTTCGAGTCACTACGTTTCCTCCTCTATGGGATATAAAGAGTCATGCTACGATCGCCTAAGTCCACTTCCAACTGACGATATCGCACTTCCCAAAGCCCGTCCATCAAAGAAAAAGAATAAGCACGAGAATCCCATTTCAGCCCATCCTTTTCCCCATTGTCGGGACATTCCCCTGATAATATTTCCGTCTCAAGAGTTTGAACCCTGTCTAGTAAGCGAGTCTCTTCCACGATGGAGTCCAACGTCCTAGTCGCCACTATAGAAAGCTTTATAGCTCCGGAAGCGACAAGCCCCAGCACCGCTACAGACACCAAGACCTCTAGCAACGTAAACCCCTTCGCTTTATCTGACCACATAGTTTAACATAATTTCTTTCTCTCCCCGTCCTACCGCAACCTCGAAACGGGATCCTCCCATAAGCGAATTTATAGCGTTTGCCACATCCCCCATATTTCTTATAACGACCCCATTGACACTTTTAACTATATCTCCTTTTTGAACCCCTAGTTCTTTAAGAATGCTCCCATCCATTATATTAGCGACCTCTATACCTGCAGGCTTATCATCCACGAATTTAGGTATAAGACGGACTCTCTTCAATTCATTAAACGGATTCATGAGCAGAGAGTCGACCAGTTCTCTCGCCACCACGCCCTCGGATCCCTCTGAGGCGGGTAGAACTTTAGATCCAGAAGACAATACCGGCGTTTTCTCTGGGAGCTTTCGCCTTTCTCGTGCCTTGGACGAGGCGCTTTCCCCTTTGTCTTTGTAAGAGATATAGACCTCGTAATTGACGTTATCCTTTGTCAAAACAACGCTATAGGCCAAAACCTCTTTCAGGAGAAATCCTCCGTACTTTTGTCCGGACAAGACCAAAGAGACCTTATCCTCTTCGTTCAGCCAAGCCGCAACCCCTGGAAGTGATCCAACGACCTTTATCCCATCTACGCTGAAAACCCTTTCCTCTTCAGGGGTCATGAGATCGGGTGGCAATTCATTCTCAGAGATCTCCGGTTTTACGGAGACGTCGAAAGGATCGGCAGTCAAGAACAAACCCGACTCAGCCTCAACGATTTCCTCAAAATTCAAGCCACTCCTGTTAGAATTCATATCGTTTATATAATGAGAAGCCCTGGCATCGACTATCAACGGAGTAAGTTCCTTATCGAGAACGCTCCCTAGGAATAAAGCTATTGTAACTCCCAGGGAAAGAGCCCCAAGAAAGGGCAAGGCCTTACCCAATAAAGCAAAAACACCCGTAAAAGAGGTCATCTTACTGGATAAGTTCAACTTAGCTCTCCTTCTTTCGTCTCAAAAGCCACGTACCATCTTCTCCTTTTGAAAGAGGAAGATACTTTTTTGCCATGGGGAAAACCCCCTCCATTGTCTCGGGAACAGAAAAAGCCATATCTGCCTCTGTTATCCTTTTATTCGAAACGGACATCGTCGACTTCCCAGAAGCGGAGATATCGCCCTTTATATCGACATCAGAGATTTCAATCTCTTCTTCCCCGTAACTACAGTTAAAGTTGCCTCCGAAAGACCGAGGCTGATCTCCCGGCAAAGAGAGACTCCCTTTATTCAAATAGACATCCACCACGACTCGGCCTGTAAGAACAGAGGAGAGCGGTTTTACAGCGACCTTCAACGATTCTAAATGTACCTGGATACCTAACCCGTCGATATCCACGCCTTTAAAGGAAAAGGTCGGGAAAATACCTTCGTTAGAAAAATCTCTGGCTGAGATGGTCGTCTCTGTAGAACCGTACAGACTAGAGGACACGCGTAAAAAACCAAGTTCTGAAATCTCATTCCAGGGAATGAATAGACGAGAGCCGATCAAGAGTCCCAACAAAACCAACGTTAAATAAGATAACACCAACGTTAATCTCTTCATTGTTGAGACACCGTTATTATCAAAGAAATAGACAGCAATCTGAAAGCCCCCTCCGGCACAGCCCTCACCTCAGCGGACTCGATCGAAAGCCCCCTCTTCCCCAGTTCTTGTATAAAACTGAGAGTCTTCTCAGAATAAAGCCTGGAGAGCTGGACGCTAACCCCTTTGCTCAGAGACGATATCTGAATCAAGTTATCCTTAAGCCCCATGCTCTCTACCAAAGAGGAGACCACCACCATGGGATCCTCGGGAGCAGAGCTCCTATCCTCTCTGTGGGGAAGATTTTTGTAGCTACGTACCACTTCCGTAAGTTCCTCGAAACGAGCGTAATTGAGCTTTGACTTCGACTCTAAGTTGGATATTCCGGACCAAACGTAAAAGGAGATTACCCATAATAGAAATGCCAATACCATAAACAGCAGAGGCCTTACAGAGTCTCTCGAGATACCCGATATATCAGGCAGCAAAGATATCTTCATCTGGAACTCCACCTCACCTCTAGAGAATAACGCAATCCTCCGCCCGGGATCTGTTGTATATCGCCGAGACGCACCGATCCATCTCCCTCCTCTTTTAACCTTTTCTGGAGAGATTGCACCGACGACACCCCTTGAGCTGTTCCTATCAATTCCATACCATCCGTACTATAGCGAAGGGAATCAAGCACTATATCCTCGTTCTCTTTATCGATCGACTCCCACGACCTAGCTAAAACGTTCAGCCCCCTCTCTATGCTCACAAAATCGGGGGTCTCGGAAAATTCCAAAAGCTTCCCTTTTGCCTGGCTCAGAGGATCTCTTATCCTGCCAGATCCAAAAGTCTCTACGTAGAGGGATTCCGCCTTCTCTTGAATGAGAGTGATTTTATTTTTCTCCGCCTCTACTCGAATAACAGCCGCTGCGAGAAAAAGACAGCCAGCCAACACCATCCAACGGGAAAAGCCCTCCAAAGATTTGATCAAACTTTCCCATACTATCGCGCTGTCCAATACCTTTCTTGAAAGAGAATAATGTCCAAGCTCAGGAAACTTCGATAGAGTTTCAGATGCTCCGTTTACAAGACGAACCTTTTCTTCAGAGACATCTACCACTGTCAAGTTGGAGGGGAGAGGGGAAAACCGCTCGGAATAGTTTTTTAACCAATCTATCTCGTTCTCCACAGATCGACGGGATTTAGGCTGCCATCTGTAAAGAACCGGGACACCCTCTATAAATATGGAGGAGGAAATCCCATCGTCATCTATACATACAATAGATCCATTTCCATCGATCTCTCCGGCCAAAGCAAAGGGAAGAGCCCATATGACAGAGCGCCCCATATCGGCGAGATCCTCCTCTACGGATGCCCGCTCCTCGAATGGCAGGACCAAGGCGGAACCTAAGAAACGTCGACCTTCTTTGCCATGCACCACGGGGAATATCTCCACGTCTTTACCGCCAGAGATGGGAATATACTGTATTTTTATAGCCTCTCTAATGGAAGAAACGGAACCGAAGGGAAAATCGAAGGATCGCACGGAAAGCCCCTTGTACGGCACTAGAATAAGCCGCTTCCCTTTCTTTAGCTTAGCACCTCCAGACCCCCCAAGAAAGGAGACCTCTCCTTTTGTATCGCGAATATATACCTCTCTGAACTGCATCATTACCGTTCCTCCCACGATAGGACCGATTTTTTATCCACCACGACGTTGTAATGTTTCCCCTTATCGCCCTCAAGAGAGGATACGTCAATCTCTATCATAAAATAATCGCTAGTAGTCCCTAAAATATTGGACAGTTTAGGACCCAAACTTCCGGAAAAGACGGGCAATTCCGCCACTCGAACTATATTTTTAAAGGGTTTTTCCCTTCTCAGGGCGACTATTTCTTTCGCTGTAACATCGTCTATCTTATCCAAAAGAGAGAGAACCTCCGCCGAAGCGGTATTTACGTTTATCTTAGGACCACACCACAACGTCAACAAATCGTTCAAACCGAGACTCTCTCTAGTTCCGATTATCTTAGATAAAGAAACTCCAGGCAGAAGATAGAAGGCACCTACATCACCGGGAAGAGTATTAGGGAAAAAGGCTTTCTCATAACCGCCGATCCTGGGGGCTCTGTCCTTATCGATAAAATCCAGAGCGGGAGCGGCTAAATTCGGTAAATCGATTATCTTCCAAACCTCGTTCCAAGGCTCGGAGATTTCCCCTCTTACGGTTACCCCATCGGGGAGGAATAGGTGTCTAAGAGGGAGCTTGTCATTAAGGGGAGTTATTTTAACCGACACCAAAAACTTATCTCCCAGGGGGATCAATTGATCTTTGAACCATACCTCATGCTCGCTGTCGTAGCTGCTTTTATCCGAGGCAAGCCCTCTCACCACATTTTTAACTGCAAGCAAGGCAATTCCCTTGCTCTCGATATCGAACTTTCTCCGGTCGATCCTCTTAACTTGACTTCTGACAAACCAGCCATATCCCACAGCGGAAGAGACCAAAAAGAGAGAGACCAACAGAACAGAGACGAGGATAAACCCCCTACGTCGACGAACTTCAAAATGCAGGAAACCATTCGGTCGAACCATAAACCGTCTCTCCTCGTTTTAGGGTTATTCTAGCCGCAGGCGGCTGTGCTCCGGAATAATCTCCTATCCAAGATTTTCCGACATAAACCTCAACCCGAAATGAGCTTACGTAAGGCAAGACCAGGGCCGCCTTTTCTGGAGGGAAACTCGACTTTAAATCCAGATCCTCTATGCCTTTTACGGGAAATATCCAGCGGTAAAGACCGGGAATAACCCTGTCCATTCCGAGGGAATCTTCTCTAAGCAATTTATAGACTACGACACCGGGAGCCATCGTGGTTCGTATGACGCTTCCCGATGCGATCGCCAGAACGTCGTCGGCACTATCGCCAAAAAGATCGTGCTTACGTATAGCCATATAGTTTTTTCGTGGAACCACCAGCACGTTTCCTATATCTCGCTGAATCAGTTCCAGTGCATCCTCAATGGCGGCAAGATCTCCAAAATAAGATCTAGCATCTCTGATATTTTTTACCATATGAGTCATTGGAGCAATCGCACAGGTTGCCATTACCCCAATGAGTGCGATAACGACCAGTATTTCAACAAGTGTGAACCCTCCACGCCTCATTTTCTCTGCTCTATCCGATAGGTTCCCGGCTTGAGATAGGTTACTAGATATTTCAACAGTTCCTGTTTCTTGAGTTTCCCGGACCAGTCCAAGAGACGTCTGAGATCCTCTGCCGTAGGTTGCTGCCTAAAAGCAGTTAAGAGCATGTTTAACCCCTTGGCCAGGGCTTCCGGATCCTTAGCAGCTTCTCCATAAGCTATGTAGTGATAGGCCAGCTGACGTTCGGCAATATCCCTTACCATCAAAGCGCCATGGGCTTTTTCCATCAGCCCTCTCTGTACCGGAGCGGTTCTACTGTAAACGGCTCTGCGAATCGTGACGTCCCCTGCTAAGCCTTGTCCGAGATATACCAATCCCCACAGGGAAACGGAAGCCATTATTATCCCTACCACCCGATATCCTCTGGAGTTACCGAGAAAACGAGCCCTGTAAAGCCCCATCTCGACAAATATCTCTCTGTTAGCCAAGGCAAAGGCCAAAGGCATCCATAGGGAGTTCTCTATTCTGTGGAAGGGCCTCGTCCACAGAGCATCGAACCAGATGAGGAAAAGGAACGCGGCGCTCCACAAAACCGCATTAGGGAAAGCAGCTCCCTTATGCCTTTTTAGATACACAAAAAAGGAAAAAAGCCACCAGACGGCTAAACCTATAAGAACTATAAATCCCAACAAACCGGACTCACAATACCATTGGAGATATTCGTTATGGGCCCAGTTAGTGTATTGCCATTTCATATCGGGATAAAGAGAGAAAGCCTTCTTTTGGGCATCGAGATAGTTCCATTTATACTGTCCTAATCCCATCCCCTTTATGGGCTCCCCCATGGCCATGGCCCACGAGGTTTTCCATATGCCGTCCCTTCCCCCTAATGTGTCGGCATTTTTTACCAGGTCCAGTCCTTTAGATATCAGAGACCCGGAGCGCCCTTGGTTCAATAAAATCGAAGCTCCTAAAACTACCGCTATTAAAACGACGGAAAAACCCAACCTTCGAAGTCTGGCTCTATCCCTACCTATCGCTATCATTAAAGCCAGGACGGCTAGTCCAACCAGAAGAGACAGAATGGCCGATCGACTGGTACTGTTCCACAAGCCCCACAACAATACGGGCAACAACATCAGATTGGTTACGGCAAAAAAGCGTCCTGACCCTCTGGTATTCCTGACACCGTGACAAAGATACAGGAATATCGAGCCTAAAGACGTTATCGCTAGCCAAAGCCCAAGCATGTTCTGCTGTCCTGTGTTGCCGATGTAGTTTCCCGGGGTCGGAAGTATCAGTTTAAGAGGGGCGAATATGTTTACGTTATTGGCGACCTGAAACTCTGCGAAGAAAACGTTTATCGCACCGTTCAAGGAGGCCAGCCAAAGAATCGGTCTGAGCCAGTTCTCCCTGAACAGGTTGAGACAGAGAACGTAGAATCCCCAAAGGGATGCGAAGAAAAACCACTCTCGATAAAAGGTCGGCACCGATTTTATCGGAGCCCATATGGGCTGAACCGTCACGTAGACCAAAAGGGCAAACCATATCCAGCCGAAGAGGTCCACCTTGAACCCGGTCCTCTCTGATCCTCGCCAGGCCACCACTATTCCGGTCAGTATGGCCATGGTCGCCACCGGGACCAACGCGACGGTCCACTTCATTATGTGAAGGGTCTGGAAGAAGAAAACCCCCGAGTATACCAAGTTGGGCAACGCCAACGAAATGGCGGCGGAGACCAGAAAAAGTCCGTCTAGGGCTTTGGATCGTTCCATCATATCTCTTCGTCCTCCATGAGAAGCTGTTTTTTAAGGTCGACGATTATCTCCACCACCAGCTCGCTCTGAGCCAGCTCTCTAACCTTCCATATGACGGGAATCCCCTTTTTTCTCTGTTTCTCTACGAGATCCGCCAATTGGTGTAGCAACTCTCCCGTCGGACCTTCCGGTCCATTGAAGGACAGAGCGTCTCTTTTCGCGTTTCGACGACGGATAGAGTCCTCGTCCAACCTACCTTCATCGGTCTCGTCAATAGTTTCGAGAAGGACTTCCCCGACATCTCCGATTTCGACCTCCACATGGGGCTCGTCACTTAAAGACATCTTGGGATCGAGGGGTTTGCCTTCCTTGAGATCGTTTACCAGTTCCTCGACCTCCTTCGAGGTCAACTCCCGCTCGACGACTTTTTTGGACGCGGCTATCTGAAGCGCAGGAGGTAGACGGAGAAGGGCCCTTGCAGAACGCTCTCCCAGCAGCCCCTCCAACACCATTTTCTGAACCGGATCCTCCAATTTCAAAAGCCTGAGTTTGTTGGCCACCGATGCCTGTGACCTGCCAAGCCTCCTGGCAAGTTCTGACTGTCCCCACCCGGTTCTATCCAATATATCCTTCAGGCTACCGGCCTCTTCGATGGAGGAAAGGTCCTTTCTGTGTATGTTCTCGACGAGCGCCATTATCTGCTGGTCCGCCGAGTCCACTTCCAGAACTATAGCGGAGACGGCCTCAATTCCCGCCACGTGGCAGGCCCGAAGTCGCCGCTCTCCCGCTATCAACTCGAAAAATTCGCCGCTGGGTCTTACCACCAATGGCTGTATCAGACCGACCTCGCCTATGGATTCGGCCAACTCCAGGATATCATCCTCGTCGAAGTGTTTTCTCGGCTGATAAGGGTTGGTACGAATACGGGATAGCTCTATCTCCGCCAGTCTGCTGTCTTTCAAGACAATCGCCTCCTAGAATCCGTCGATGGAACTCTTGCTCTCGAAACGAGTATGTTGCTTCATAAACATCAAATGGACCACCCCGGTAGGTCCGTTACGATGCTTAGCTATATCCAGTATGGCGCTGTCGTCCTGTTGGTCCTGGGGAACATCCTTGGCGTAATAGGCTTCCCTGTAGAGGAGCGCCACCAAGTCAGCGTCCTGCTCTATGGCTCCGCTGTCCCGCAGGTCCGAGAGCTGTGGGCGTTTGTCGTTTCTGCTCTCAACGGCCCTGGAAAGCTGCGAGAGGGACAACACCGGAACCTCCAGCTCCCTGGCGATGGCCTTCAGCCCTCTGGAGATCTCCGCCACTTCCTGTTGTTTGCTCTCTATTTTCCTGGACATACTCATCAACTGGAGATAGTCCACCACTATAAGTCCCAAAGACGCATGTTGAGCCTTGAAACGGCGGCATCTGGCCCTCATCTCCGTGGTGGTGAGCATGGAGCTGTCATCTATATACATCGGGGCCTTGGTCAGGCGACCTGCGGCGGTGGTCAGCTTCTCCCAGTCCTCCCTGGCGAAATTGCCCGTCCTCAGGTCCTGTATGTTTACCCGCGCCTCCGACCCCAGCAGCCTCTGAACCAACTGATCTGCTCCCATCTCGAGACTGAACACGAGGACGGGCAGATTGGACTTGACCGCCACGTTTCTGGCCAGGTTGAGGGCCAGAGCGGTCTTCCCCATGGAGGGCCTGGCCGCCAGGATATTGAGACTCCCGGGCTGAAGACCGCCGGTTAGTCGGTCAAGGTCGTCGAATCCGGTCATGACCCCCGTTACCGTCTGTTCGGAACGATAGAACTGCTCCTCTATCTGATGGAAGGTCGGACCTATGACATCTGCGACCTTCTTGAAGTTGGACTCGTTCCTGTGACGAGAGACCTCGAAGATAGCCCTCTCCGCCTCCTCCAGAAGCTCATCGATCTCTCGGTCCTCCGAATATCCCATCCTGGCTATGGACGTACCGGTAGAGATGAGGCGGCGAAGCACCGCCTTATCTCTGACTATCCTGGCATGATATTCGGCGTTGGCAGCTGTGGGGACGCTGTCCATGACCGCCACGATGAAGGCTTGCCCTCCCAGACTTTCGGACAACCCTCTGCGGGAGAGCTCCTCGAGAAAGGTCAGAGAGTCCACCGGACGATCTTGATGAACCATGTCGGTCAAAACGTCGAACGCGACCTGATAATTTTTGTCCCTGAAGTCCTCAGGGGACAGTATCTCCGATATCTGGATGAGGACGTCTTTATCCATCAGACAGGAGCCTATGACAGCCCTCTCGGCCTCCAGGTTCTGAGGCGGAACTCTATCGTATATAGACGAACTCACAGGGTCACTGGGCCTCCACCTTTAGAGTCATGGAAGCCTCTACTCCCTGATAGAGCTTCACGGTAAAAGAATAGCTCCCCAGAGCCTTTACCGCATCAGCCATTTTAACGTTTTTCTTGTCCACCGAGATCCCGAACTGATCCGATATTCCGTCGACGATCTGTGCGGTGGTCACGCTGCCGAAGAGACGGCCTCCTTCTCCGGTCGTCACGGCCAGAACCACCTGTCGATCCTGAAGGTGTTTTCTCTGTTCCTCCGCCTCGGATCTCGCCTGCTGGTCCTTTCTCTTGGACGACTCCCTCTTCTCCTCGAGTTTTTTGAGGTTCGCCCCGTCGGCCTCGACGGCCAGTTTTCTTGGAAACAGAAAATTCCTCCCGTAACCGTCGGATACCTCGACTATCTCGTTTTTTCTACCAAGTTTTTTCACGTCTTCCAGCAATATAACCTTCAACTCAGGTCACCTCCTGTATCTTTTTCTCAGATCTATCCAAATATCCAACAGACCGGCGATAACCGCTACCTGGGATAGCAAGGGGATCAGGACTGCCAGTGTCACCAAGGCATACCTCCATCCCTTTCCTACACCACGAAAATCCATGTAGTCCCATCCGACGGCCATTCCCTGGATCATGAACAACATGCTGACCAGCAATCTCAGGTTCAACCCGACCCTCGACAAAAGAGGATCCTTTATCGACGATTCGAACACCAACAGCAACGCGGAGAGGGCGAAGGCCCAGAATAGACTTTTGGGAAAACGCCAGCTTCCGAAGGATGGGACGGGAGGCAGAGAGCCCCCCCCTATCCTGAGAAGTATCCTACGGGAAACGACGTAGCTGAGAAGACAGTCCAACGCACTAGCCATGGTTATCATAGCGGGGAACATAAGGGGAATGGCCTTCAGGGTCATCTCCATCTGTCCCTTTACCCCCTCGAGGGAATCTATGTCTCCTCCTCCATAGAGGGAGAACACCTTCGTCATAGTCGCCCTGAGCTCCTCCACATCGGGATCGAAGGGATTGACCCCGGTTATCCAGGTAAGGACGGACATGAGAAGCAGTTTGCTCACCAAAGAAAGAACGATACCGTAGAGCATTATATCGACCGCCTTGTCAAAGCGAGCGGCCAGAATCCCGAGTCCAACTCCCAATATCCCGAAACCCAGGAAGAATGATACGGAGGAGATAGGGCCTCCCAGTAAACCGACGATGGCGGTAGCCACGCAAAGGGCCAGAGCCGCTCTCTGGGGCCGGTGTCTCAATCCCAGCACGACGAGAGGGGCGGGACACAGCAAAGACAGGACGATCCCAGCCACCGGTATAAATCGAGCAGCCAGGAACAAGACCACCGCCAATCCCGTCAAGAGGGAGGATTCCACCAGGCTTTTGGTTCCGTTCATGAGCTTCTTCCTTTCTTAATCCCTTGGATAGTCCAAAACGGGACCATTATATACGACCGACGGAGCCTACACAAAAAAGGGGAAGAAGCTACGCTTCTCCCCCTTTTGAAATCTCAAGGCACTCCCGTCCCGAATTACTCGGCGCTGTAGGGAAGAAGAGCCATATAACGGGCTCTCTTGAGAGCCACTGTCAACTGGCGCTGATGATTGGCACAGTTGCCGGTAACACGACGAGGAACTATCTTGCCCCTCTCGCTGATGTATTTGCGAAGTCTGTCGACGTCTTTGTAGTCGACAGAGTCGATCTTGTCTACACAGTAGAAACAGACCTTAGGACGGCGCTTGCCACGTCTTTTGTTTCCTCCAAAAGCCATGTCCATCCTCCTTTCTCTGGTTTAAAAGGGTATATCTGCCTCGTCTTCGTCGGCTGTGGGACCCATCTCCGATATATCCATGGGAAAATCGCCGCCGCCGAAATCGTCACGGAAACTGCGAGGCTGACCTTGATCACCGTCATTCCGATATCCTCCGTCGTAATCGCCCTGAGAGGACGGACGGTCGTCCCTCCTCCCGCCGGACGGCAGGAAGGTTATATCGTTTGCCACGACCTCGGTTACCCATCGTCTCTGTCCCGATTTATCGTCGTAGTTTCGGACCTGTATGCGTCCCTCCACCAGGACGGGACGTCCTTTGGAAAGATAACGCTCACAGTTTTCAGCCTGAGCGCCCCATACCACGACAGGGATGAAATCCACCGATTCCTGAAGTTCGCCGTTTTTACCCTTCCAGCTGCGGTTCACCGCAACGGAAAAGGTAGCCACGGCCTGTTTACTGGCGGTGTAGCGAATCTGAGGATCCTTGGCCAAATTCCCCATAAGTATAACCTTGTTGAATCCACGAGCCATGCCGAAAACCTCCCTCGACTACTCCTGGTCCAGTCGGATCACCAGGTTACGAACGATAGCGGTACGCAGGCTGAAAAGCCTAGCCATCTCCTTCTGCTGAGAAGGATCCAGCTTGAAGTAGACCAGGGCGTAATACCCCTCGGTACGCTTATCGATAGGATAGGCGAGACGCCTTTTTCCCCAGATATCGACCTTGTCGACGTCGCCGCCAAGTTTGGCGATGACCTCCTTGATTCCATCAAGCTCTGCGCTGTGGTCCTCGAGGTCGGCCTCGAGAAGCACCATCATCTCATATGGACGCATGAGCTACACCTCCTCCCTTTGGACGTTAGGCCCCCCCAGGGGGGCAGGGATTGCAAAAAGGAATTATACCCTAACGATCGCTTTCAGGCAAGACATCACCGGAATCCACCGAGAGACGATATATCCTCTCGCCGGGGAACGCTAGATTGAACTGATCTCTAGCCAGTCTGGCCTTGCCCTTGTCTGTGCCGTAAAACTTCAGCTTTTCCCTGGACCTCTCCAGATCGTCGCTCAGTTTTCGAAGTTTTCCCTCCTTGAGATTGACCGCCTGGGAGAGCTCGTCTATCCTGCGCCTCTCCCTTATCATAGCCGTGGAAAACACCGCGAAAAACAAAACGACCATGGCCCAGAAAAGAACCCATCTGAGCCGAGGCACCTTTAACTACATCCTTTCGGGGGCCGATATGCCCAATATCCTCAGGGCGTTTGTCAGAACTACATAGGTGGCCTTAACCAGCAGGATCCTGGAGGGACGACTCGGATCCTCGTCTAACACCCTGTGAGCGTTGTAGAAGGAATGGAAATCTCCGGCCAGATCGTGAACGTAGTTTACGATCCTGTGGGGAGCCATCTCGATCGCAGCCTTCTCCACCTCCTCGGGGAACATGGACAGACGGGTGATCAGTTTTTTCTCCTCCGAGCTTGAGATCAGAGACTCATCCAGTTCATTCATAGCTGGAATGGCGATCCCCTTGTCCCTGAGGTTTCTGGTTATGCTGGCGATCCTGGCGTTGGCATACTGGACGTAGAACACCGGATTGTCCGAGGACTCCCTCTTGGCTAGCTCCAGGTCGAAATCCAGGTGGCTGTCGGAACGACGCATAACGAAGTAGAACCTGGTAGCATCGACTCCGACCTCGTCTATGACGTCGGAAAGGGTTACGAACTGTCCCGATCTAGTCGACATAGACACCTGCTCGCCGTCCCGAAGCAAATTGACGAACTGAATCAATGTGACGGCGAAATTATCGTCCGACGACTTGCCCAGGGCCTCCACCGCAGCTCTCATACGGGGAACATAACCGTGATGATCCGCTCCCCATACGTCTATGGCCAAATCGAAACCCCGATCGAACTTGTTTTTATGGTAGGCCACGTCAGAGGCAAAGTAGGTAGGAACTCCGTTAGAGCGGAAAAGGACCCTGTCCTTATCGTCTCCGAAGTCGGTGGAACGAAACCAGATGGCCCCGTCTTCCTCGTAGGTGTAGCCTCTCTTTCTGAGAGCCTCTACCGTATCCGGTACCTGGTCGTTCTCGTAAAGGCTCTTCTCGGAAAACCAACAGTCGAAGGTCACTCCGAAACGCTTCAGGTCCGCCTTGATACCGTCCAGAATGACCTTGCTGGAAAAGTCTCTGAAAAAGGGAAGACTCTCCTCTAGGTCGACGGAAAGGTATTCGTCTCCGTGATCGTCCATAACCTGACGGGCCAGATCGTATATGTAGTCCCCTTTGTATCCGTCCTCCGGAAAGGGAGCCTTATCGGCCTGCCCCAATAGTTCAAAGTACCTGGATTGGGTGGATTTTCCCAGATTGGACATCTGTAGACCGGCGTCGTTAACGTAGTACTCCTTCTCGACCTTCCAACCGGAAAAAGCGAGTATATTTCCGACTATATCGCCGACGGCAGCTCCCCTGCCATGTCCTACGTGAAGAGGACCTGTCGGGTTGGCGCTGACGAACTCGACCTGAACCTTTCTTCCCTTGCCCAGGTCGCATCTTCCGTAATCGTCCCCCGAGGCCAGAACCGAGGATATGACGTTGCCGATCCACCGATCGGCCAGAAAAAAGTTGATAAAGCCCGGACCGGCCACCTCGACGGAACGGATATGCTCGTCGTCCTTCAGCCTGTCCACCACCATGGCAGCCAGATCCCTGGGCCTTTCCCCCAGAAGTTTGCAGGCCTGCATGGCCACGTTGGTGGCCCAGTCTCCCTGGTCCTCTCTCTTCGGACGCTCCAGGTGAACCTCCGGCAGAAGGTCGGAGGACACCTCCTTTTGCCGAGCCATATCGGAAAGAGCCTCTCCGATAAGATCCCTCAAGATGGTGGTAACATCTGCCATAAATCTCATACTCCTTTTTTATACCGTTTTCGGCCCGGCCCTCATCTGTAGGATATGGGCGCGGACAGATCTTTCCAACGCAACCAAGCCCCTAACATACGACCGAGAGCGACGTTGAATCCGTCGTCGTAGTCGGAAGACCAGGTTATTATCTTTTCCTCTCCCTCCAGAGTTCGACGTTTTCTGTTGAACCGCATGGACTCGGAGAAACGAAGCTCTCCTTCCTTCCTATCGTTCATGGGAGGAACGGAGAGAAGCCTCGAGCCCTCGGGCAACGAAACCGAGTATTTCTGCTCCACCACGAAGGGGAATTTTAGTTTTTTGGGAGGAACGGTGGACGCCAGATCCTCTAGAGCCCCCGGGAGAAGACAGGGTAGACGCAGCAGCATCCCCGGACCTCCGGGAATGCCGGTTATCTTTCTTACTGGAAGGTCTATCCTGTAACCGTAATCCATGGGATGAACCTTGGGTCTACCGTCGCCCCAGTTGGAGATTCCAGGTATTACGGTCTCCAGAGATTCCCACGTGACGTCTCCTCCATCTGGAAAGAGCCACAGCCAACCGTTTCTCACCCAAAGACGAAGCTCGCCGGAGAGCAGTCCATCGGAACCAAGGGATACCAGCCACTCCATGGTCAGTCGATGGTCTCCGGTCTTTCCCTTGTCGACAGAGTAAACCGAGAGCCCCGCCTCCGGAGATCCGCCGTAAAGAGTCTTCCCGGTCAAGGCCGCCGGGATCTCTCCTGGCTCGACCGTCTGTCCCGGCAGATAGAACCACGGGTTGGACCCCGGAGGAGCCAACCTCAAGGCGGGAGAGGCAAAGTTATCAAGGGTGGCCGGTTCGTTCGAACCTATGGGGAGAAAGGTAAGCCATACCAGTTCGGATCGCCAACCGAAATCCTCGAGCCAACGTCCGAGAAGCAGCGTCCTTTCCCATTGAGTCCAAGGCCCTTCGGGGGGGATTTCCTCCCTTATGAAACCGGCACTGTGAGGTATGGTCATCCCCTCGACGGAACGAAGAAGCCTCTTCCCGGCCTTCACCTTGTCGCCGATCCTCTTCAACCCCTCCAGCTGAGATGGGAGAGGAGAAAGATCCAGGGCCTCGAGGGCACCCATATACTGGAGAAAAGGCACCTTTCCGGACCTGAGACCGAAGGCGAGATAGGGCTCTCCCATCTCCACCAAGGAGACCCTCTTGTGAGCAGATAGATTGTAGACAGTCCAAAGATACTTGGTCGCTCCGGCTCGGTCCGTCTTTTTAGGGGGATCTAGCCGATTGCTCTGGACATATAGCTCCGACCCCTGAGGCACGGACACCGAAAAACGCCCCTCCCACATGGGAAGATCCGAGGCGAGCTCGACTATGCCGTCTACGGAGAACCTGCGGGCATAGGTCTGTCTGAACCTCAGGACGAGGACGGCCTCGTCGGCGTCGCCCAGGTCCATCCGGCAGACCGGATAACCCTTTTCGTCCTCCAGCCTGTAGGGAACGGACCTTATCCTCTCTCCAGACACGGGATCGAACAGGTCGGCCCTCCGTATCTTGAGCTCTCCTGCGGCAGGAACCGACAGGATCGTCTCGGGCCAGTCTCTTCTCAGTTTATCCGTAACCATGACGACCCAGAGACTATCTCTGAACATGGCCCCATCCGGGAGGAGACCGTAGTCTTCGTGACGCTGCCAGATCACCGCCGGGACATCTCCGTAGGTCTCGAGAGGAGGAGCCTCCTGGACCAGCCGGGAGATATCAATCTCCGCCGAGGCCTCCAGTGAAAGCACCCACAAAAGCCCTATTACCATAAAACACAGGGACGGAAAAGTCTTTTTTCTCACGGACATCCTCCTAACGGCGTGGATTTCAAGCGTTCCTGCCACAGCAATTTTTGTATTTTTTACCGCTGCCACAGGGGCATGGCTCGTTTCGCCCTATCTTTCTGCCCTGGCGACGGAAGGGTTCGTGACGACCGTCGCCTGCATCGGCTCCCGGGACGGGAGTTCCTCCCGGGGTCGGCAGGAAAAGGTCTCTGCTCTCCTTGACCTGATTACGTCTAGGTACCCTCTCCTCCGAGACGACCGCGACGCGGAACAGTAGCTGGGCTATGGACTCTCTAACCTGGGACATGGACTCCTGAAACAAAGAATAAGACTCGAATTGATACTCCAACAAAGGATCCTTCTGACCGACCGCCCGGAGCCCTATGCCCTGTCTCAGAGCGTCCATGGCCAAAAGATGTTCCTTCCAGCTGCCGTCCAGCACGTGGAGAGAGATGAAACGGAACAGATCTTTGCATACGTCCTCGCCCAACTTCTCCACCCTATCATAGTAACGGGATTTCATATCGTCCAGTATGGCTTCCCTGGCTTCCGGGAGTCCCTGTAGGCTGTCCACCCCGTCCAAGGGAGCTTCCACCCCGGGCCAGAATATAGCTTTCAGACGACTTTTTGCGCTCTCAGGATCCACCTCGCCGTTCTCCGGAAAGGCCCGGTCCAGGACGTCCTCGACCACTCCGCCGACTATCTCCCATCCATGAAGGACGACGTCCTCGTCGGAGAGTATCCTCTGTCTCTCGTCGTAGACAGCCTCCCTCTGACGATTCATCACGTTGTCGTACATGAGGAGCTGGCGACGTATATCGTAATGAAGCTGCTCCACCTTTTTCTGGGCCGACTCGATGGCCCTGGTCAGGAGGCTATGTTCTATGGCCTCCCCCTCCTCCAGCCCCAGCTTGCCCATTATTCCCTGGATTCTCTCCGACCCAAAGAGTCTGAGAAGATCGTCCTCCAGAGAGAGGAAGAATCGAGAGCTGCCGGGGTCTCCCTGACGACCGGCACGACCTCTCAGCTGGTTGTCTATGCGCCTGGCCTCGTGACGCTCCGTGCCGAGTATACATAGACCTCCCAGCTCCAGGACCTTCGCCTTTTCTTCGTTACAGGCTTTCTTGTAGCTTTCCAGAAGCTCCTCGTAACGTTCCGGAGACGAGTTGGGGTCGGATCCTTCTTTGCGAAGCTCCTCCTGGGCAAGATACTCCGGATTACCTCCCAACAATATGTCGGTCCCTCTACCGGCCATGTTGGTAGCCACCGTAACGGCTCCCAGCCTCCCCGCCTGAGCCACTATGAGAGACTCCCTCTCGTGGTACTTCGCGTTCAGAACCTGATGAGGCACCTTTCTGGCCTTGAGCATTTTCGCCAGCCTCTCGGACTGCTCCACCGACGTGGTCCCTACGAGGATCGGTCGTCCTTCCGACGATATACTCTGTATCTCGTCGGCGACGGCGGCGAATTTCTCGGTCTTGGTTCGATAGACCTGATCGGCCATATCGTCCCTGACCACAGGACGGTTCGTCGGTATCACCACGACCCCGAGACCGTATATCTCCTTGAACTCCTCCGCCTCGGTGGCGGCGGTACCGGTCATACCAGCGAGTTTTCTGTACATACGGAAGTAGTTCTGAAGGGTTATGGTGGCCAGGGTCTGGCTTTCCTTGCCTATCTTGACCCCTTCCTTGGCCTCTATGGCCTGGTGCAGGCCGTCGGAATAGCGACGACCGAACATCAGACGACCGGTGAACTCGTCGACTATGACGATCTCGCCGTCTTTAACCACGTAGTGGGTGTCCCTCTGGAAGAGGGTTCTGGCCTTGATAGCCTGGAGAATCTTATGGGCCATGTCGGCGTGGGCCATGTCGGTAAAAAGATCGGGGGTCCCCAGCATCTCCTCGCATTTGGCTATTCCTCGGGAGGTCAGGGCCACGGAACGCTCTTTTTCGTCGTACTCGAAATCTCCGTCCGGCTCCGGTCTATCCTGACCGTCCAGAACAGAGGGTCTGACCTCGTTGGGATCCTTCGCCACCCCGGAGAGCCTGGAGGCTATCTGGTCCGCCCTGCTGTAGGGCTCCTCGCTGTCCTCCGATGGTCCGGATATTATTAGAGGCGTCCTGGCCTCGTCGATGAGGATCGAATCCACCTCGTCGACGATGCAGAAGTTATGGCCTCTTTGAACCATCTGGGTCTTGGAGAGCACCATGTTGTCTCGAAGGTAGTCGAAGCCGAACTCGCTGTTGGTACCGTAGGTGATGTCCGCCTCGTAGGCCTTTCGACGTTCCTCGGGATCCATGAAGGAATAGATGACCCCTACGGACAGCCCCAAGGCGTTATAGAGGGGCTCCATCCAGGAGGCGTCCCTCTTCGCCAGATAGTCGTTCACCGTTATGACGTGGACACCCCGGCCGGTCAGGGCATTGAGGACCACCGCAAGAGGAGCCACAAGGGTCTTTCCCTCTCCGGTCTTCATCTCGGCGATGTTACCCTCGTGAAGGGCTACGCCTCCCATGAGCTGCACGTCGAAGTGGCGAAGTCCCAGATTCCTTACGGAGGCCTCCCTGACCATGGCGAACACCCGAGGAAGATGGCGATCCATAGCATCTCGAAGATCCTGACCGTCCAGAGAAGACAGATCGGACTTGATCTCCTCTACCGCTCCGAGGATCTCTTGGTCGGATAATTTCTGAACGGAGGTTTCCAGACCGCTTATCTCTTCCGCCATCTTACCGTAGCGCTTCAGGGCCCTCTCGTTGGGATCCAAACCGAGGGCCTTCTTTAACTTGCCTAACAATACATCCACCTCAATCCAATAATATCAGTCGATATCGACTATAAGTTCCCATCCGTTAGCGAGATACACGGCACCGGACCATACGGTCAGCACGAGGGCCAACCACATGGCAGGAAAAGCGAAGGGAACGTTGAATATCATCATGCTTATCGCTACGATCTGCACTACCGTCTTGGCCTTTCCGGCCCAGGAGGCGGCGATCACGACTCCCTCCACCGCCGCTACCATCCTCAGACCGCTTACGACAAAATCCCTGGAGACTATCACCACGACCATCCAGGCAGGAAGCCGCCCGAGTTCAACCAGTGAGATCAGGGCCGCCACGACCAGGACCTTGTCGGACAGAGGATCTATAAACTTTCCGAAGTTGGTCACTATCCCCTTTTTCCTGGCTATGTAGCCGTCGGCGGTATCGGTGAGAGCGGCTATTATGAAGACGATTCCGGCAAAGATATCCCCGTAGGTTATGTTAAGTCCGAGGTTTACCAGATAAGGTATGTCGAGGTCGATCCTCACAGTGAGAAGGAATACCACCAACGGAGCCAGAAAGATCCTGGACAGGCTCAAAAGGTTAGGGACGTTCAAAGACGAGGACATAGAACTGCCTCCTTAATAAGTGGTGAGCCCCAAAAGGGCCCGTATATTATGACACAAAAGACGAGACTGTACATACGCAAAGGGGGTGAACGGACCTAGCCGAGGGTATAAAGCAGAAAGCCGGGGGAATCCCCCGGCTTTCTGCTTTATCTTATAAATTAGAAGATAACTCTTAACCTCCCAGATAGGCCTCCTTGACCCTCGGGTCGGCCAGAAGCTCCTGCCCTGGCCCCTCAAGAGAGACTGCGCCTACCTCCAGGACGTAGGCGTAATGAGCTATCTTAAGAGCAGCGAAAGCGTTCTGCTCCACCAGAAGCACGGTCTTCCCTTGGGCATTTATCTCCTCGATGATTTCGAAGACCTCCTTGACCAAGAGGGGAGCAAGTCCCAGAGAGGGCTCGTCCAACATTATCACGTTGGGCCGACTCATCAAAGCCCTTCCGACCGCCAACATCTGCTGTTCACCTCCTGAGAGGGTACCTCCCTTCTGCCAGGATCTCTCCTTCAGCCTGGGGAAAAGCTCGTAAACCCATTCTATGTCCTTTTCCACACCGTCTTTATCGGTCCTTATATAGGCTCCTAGGTGAAGGTTCTCCTCCACCGTAAGGTGAGGCAGAATACGCCTTCCCTCGGGACACATCACCACTCCGGCTCTGACTACCTCCTCCGGGGTCTTTTTGAGCAGATTCACGTTGCCGGCCCCATTGTAGACGACCTCGCCGGACGTCTGTTTCAGAAGTCCCGATATGGCCCTAATGGTGCTGCTTTTACCAGCTCCGTTGGCCCCTATGAGGGTTACTATCTTGCCCTCCGGGACGTGTATGGAGACGTCCTTGACTGCGTGGATCCCTCCGTAATGGACGTTGAGATTCTTTATCTTAAGCATCGGCGAGGTACTCCTCTCCAAGATAGGCCTCTATGACCCTCGGGTTACCCTGGATCTCCGCCGGGTTGCCCTCGGCTATAAGCTTGCCGTAGTCCAGAACCCAGATATGCTCACAGACTCCCATGACCACCTTCATGTCGTGCTCTATCAGAAGTATGGTAAGGTCGAATTCGTCCCTGAGCCTCCTTACGAAGTTCATCAGAACCTGAGACTCCTCGGGATTCATCCCCGCCGCAGGCTCGTCGAGGAGCAGAAAGCGGGGCTCCGTCGCAAGAGCTCTGGCGATCTCCAGCCGTCTCTGTTGGCCGTAGGGCAGGGAGTCGGACCTCTCGTCGGCGACCTTATGTAGATCGACCCTCTCGAGAAACTCCATCGATTTATCCCTTATCTGGCGCTCCTCCCTGTTGAAGGAGGGCAAATTTAGAGGAGCCTGCCACCAACGGCTCTTCTGTCTCAGATGGGCCCCTATCATCACGTTCTGAAGAACCGTCTCGTTCTTGAAGAGCCTTATGTTCTGGAAGGTCCTGGCTATTCCCAGACGACAGACCTCGTGAGGACGGGTTCCGGTGATATCCTCTCCCTCGAAAAGGACGCTGCCCTCGGTAGGCCTATAGTAACCGGTAATCATGTTGAAGGAGGTGGTCTTACCGGCTCCGTTGGGACCTATTAACCCGACTATGCGATTCTTCTGGATCGCCATGCTGAAATCGCTGACCGCCGTTACCCCTCCGAACCTCATGGTGAGGTTTTTGGCATCAAGCACTATCTCGCGATCACTCATGGTCTTTGCCTCCTTTCCCGAGGCCGAAAAGCCCGTCCCAGCTGAGTTCCTTGGTACCCATGACCCCTTCCGGTCTGTAGAGGATTATCATTATAAGGGACAGGGCAAATATGACCATTCTCATCCCGGGAACACCGGGAATCTCGAAACTACCGAGGGTTATGGGGTTCTCGACGAACCGGAGCCACTCGAGCAGAACCGTCACGACCACCGCTCCTATGACGCTGCCGGAAAGAGAGCCAAGTCCACCTGCGACCACGACCATCAGAACGTTGTAGGTCATTATGACCATGAACATCTTGGGGTCTATGGTGGTCAACAAACTGGCCATGAGGGCTCCGCCAATTCCGGCGAAAAAGGACCCTACGGTGAAAGAGATGACCCTGTAGCGAAAGGTGTTTATACCCATGGCCTTGGCGGCCAACTCGTCGTCCCTTATGGCCTTGAGGGCGTTGCCGAAATTGCTGTTGACCAAACGATACATGACGTACAGGGTGAAGAACATCCAGCCGTAGTTCCACCAAAGGTTCGCGTAGGCCGGTATCCCCTTCAGCCCGAGAGCCCCGTTGGTGATGGTCGGAATGTTGTTGGCCACCACCCGGATTATCTCGGCGAATCCAAGGGTCGCTATGCCCAGGTAGTCTCCTCCCAGACGAAGGACCGGTATGCCAATTACCAGTCCCGCGATGGCTGCCGCGACTCCTCCGGCTAACACCGCCACTACGAAGGGAGCGTGAGCCCCGTACAGAATCGGGTTCAAAGGCTCCAGGATGAAGATCATGTCCTTCTGCATCTCCGGGAGAATCAACAAGGAAGACACGTAAGCGCCGATACACATGAACCCCGCGGTTCCCAGCGAGAACATCCCTGTGAAGCCGTATATCAGGTTGAGGCTCAGCCCAAGTATGGAATAAATGGCTATGAGGTTGAGTATCTGTATCTTATATCCGTCCAGGTTCTCCGGTGCCCACCACAAGAGGCCGACCACCGCCACGAGAAGCAACGCGTTGAGGAATAGTTTTTTCGTCTTTTTGCTCTCCATCATACTTTCTCCTCGATCTTCTCACCCATCAGCCCGGTGGGCTTGGCCAGCAGGATAACGATCAAAAGAATAAAGGCGAAGGCATCCTTGAATCCCGACAGCTCAGGGAAAAAGGCCACTGTCATGATCTCCACGAAACCGAGTATCAGACCTCCTATGACCGCGCCCTGGATGGACCCGATTCCTCCCACGACGGCGGCGATAAAGGCCTTTATTCCGGGCATGAAGCCCATTAGAGGCTGTATCTGAGGGTATCTGAGAGCCCACATTATCCCCGATGCGGCGGCAAGAGCGGAACCGAGCCCGAAGGTCAAGGCTATTATCCGGTTGACCGACACACCCATCAGTCTGGTCGTCTCGATATCCTTAGAGATAGCCCTCATCGCCAATCCCGGTTTTGTCTTGTAGACGATAAAAAGAAGCCCCAGCACCAGGACGAAGCAAACCACGGGGACGATCACGGCGAGAGGAAGTATCCGTACTCCCTTAATCACCACGATCTTGACGAAGAAATCCGGCCGGACCACCGGTCTTGGAATTCCGGAGAACACCACTATAGCCAGATTCTGTATCAGAAACGACATCCCGATGGAACTTATCAGAGCGGAGATTCTTGGAGCGTCCCTGAGGGGCTTGTAGGCCACCTTGTCGACCATAATTCCACAGAGAGCACATAAAACGATGGATATAACCGCACCGACAGCCCAAGGTAGGTTAAAAAGCGAACCGGCGAAAAAGATAAAGTAGGCCCCCAGCATGAATATCTCGCCGTGGGCGAAGTTGATCAATCTCAATATGCCGTAGACCATGGTATATCCTATGGCTATAAGGGCATAAAGACTCCCTAGGGTAAGGGCGTTGAAGAAGTGTTGAACGAACATCTGACCTGTCATCTAGGCACCCCCCGAAAAAAGGGGGGAGACTGGGCTCCCCCCTGGGTCTTTATCTAACGGAGACTACATCTCCGGCTGAACGGAAGCGGTGTAGACCTGAGCTCCACTCACGATGACCTTAATTCCGACAGGTTTCTCCGCGTCGTGGGTCTCGTTGATCGTGGTGGATCCGGTAACTCCGGGCCAGTTCTTGGCACTGGCGAAAGCCTCGGTGATCTTCTCGGGATCGGCACTGTTCGCCCTCTTGATGGCGTCTATGACGAACATATAGCAATCATATCCAAGAGCCGAGTTGGCGTTGGGCTCGGCCATGTCGGTTCCGGCGTACTTCTCCCTCCAGAGCTTGGTGAAGGTCTCGGCCTCTTTGGTCATGTCGGGCATCTCGGGGGCATAGGGGAAGGTGGTGTAGGAGAATCCCTCGGCGGCGTCTCCGCCGATCTTGACCAGATCGGGATTGTCCATAGCGTCTCCGCCCATGATGTAGAAGCCGGCTCCAAGCTCCCTGGCCTGCTTCATGATGATGGCCCCCTCGGCGAAGTAGGAGGGAATGTAGAGGAAGTCGGCTCCTTTGGAAATGGCATCGGTCAACTGGGCCGTGAAATCCTGGTCACCGGACTGATACTTGTAGGTTCCGGCTATATTTCCACCCATCTTGACGAAAGCCTTCTTGAAAAAGTTCCCGAGTCCTACCGAGTAGTCCTGGGCTACGTCCAGAAGCAAGGCGGCGTTTCTGGCCTCGAGATCGTTATAGGCGTAGGTGGCCGCGGCGGCTCCCTGGTAGGGATCGATAAAACACATACGGAAATAATATTTCTTGCCCTGAGTCACTAGGGGGTTGGTGGCGGAGTCGGTGATGCAGGGGATTCCGGACTTCTCCGCGACCTCTCCTCCCGCCATGGATAGGGAAGAACCGTAGCTCCCTATTATGGCGACGACCTTCTCCTTGTCGATAAGTCGCTTGACAGCATTGGCCGCCTCGACCTTATCGGACTTGTTATCCACTATGAATAACTTGACAGGACGCCCGAGAACCTCTGGAGCCTGCTCGTGGGCCAGCTTGATACCCTCTACGGTCAATTGACCGCCGAAGGCGTTCTGTCCCGTCATGGGCTCGTAGACACCTATGCGGATTTCGTCCGCAGCGAAGGCGGACCCTACAAGGATGAAGACCAACAATACCGCTGAAAAAACCTTGAGTGCTTTCAACTTAGAAGTCCCTCCCTACTGAGATATTGTGTGAACAGTACGAATCTATTATATACTAGGAGCCCTACAAAAACAAAACCCCCGATCTAGTTTAAAGATCGGGGGTCTGAAGTTTTTAGAGACACATCTAATATTATATATTTCGCTTCCTATCCAGAATATCGGATATCTCCCTCTGAAAACTGGCCAAGTCTGAGAATTCCCTGTAGACCGAGGCGAAACGGACGTAAGCGACCTTATCAAGTTCGGCCAGCTCCTCCATGACAAGTTCTCCGATTATTGAACTAGGTATCTCGCCGGCTCCGGCGGCCAAAAGCCCGTCCTCCACCTTGCAGACGACCTCCTCCATTTTTTCCAGGGAAATCGAGCGCTTCTCGCAGGCTTTCCTCACTCCGCGAAAGATCTTCTCCCTGTCGAAGGCCTCCCTACGACCGTCTTTTTTGGAGATCCATATGACCTTTTTCTCCTCGACTCTCTCGTAGGTGGTAAACCTGGAGGAACACTGAGGACATTCTCTTCTGCGCCTCACGATACGCCCTTCGTCGGCGGTCCTGGTCTCTATAACCCTGGTCTCCGAAGCCTTGCATTTAGGACATCTCACGGTCATTCCTCCTCGAAAAGAGGGCCCGGAAAGGATCTCCGGGCCCTCTGGCGATTCTTACTTTCTACGGCGTTTCTTGGCCAATTCCTGGCGCTTACGCTTCTTGGCCTCGCTGGGTTTTTCGTAATGCTCCCTCTGGCGAGCCTCCCTAAGGACTCCCGTCTTGGAGACGTCCCTCTTAAACCGCCTGAGGGCGTCCTCAAGGGACTCGTTGTCACGTCGTACAATCGTCGTCATATCCGTTCCCTCCTTTCTTCTCCACCGACGCCTATCCCGGAGGCCATCCCATTGGACGACCAGACAGCAGGTGGACGTGAAGGTGGGGGACTGTCTGACCGGCATCCTCGCCGCAATTGACGACGAGCCGGTATCCTGAATCCGGAGAGATTCGGTTAACGACTTCCCGGACCGCAGCCATGATGGAAATCCAGAGGGTCGGGTCCTCCACTTGATCGACAGAAGGCACGTGCTCCTTCGGAACGATCAGGACATGACGGGGGGCTTGGGGGGATATATCCCAGAAAGCGAGACAACGATCGTTTTCACAGACGACCTCCGCCTTCGATTCTCCTGCTACTATCGCACAAAAGGGACAATCATGACCCAAAGACCTCACCTCTCGCCTCTCTGACTCGTCTCGTCGATCGAACGAACAGATCGAAAGAACTAAAGATCATTTTATACTACTGTGCTCCGACATACAATAGCACGAGACCAAGCTTTTACCGCAGGAGAAGGGGAATTTTGGGAAATTTCCTCTATTCGGGGCAGAAACCCCCTGGGACACCCTCTCCGATATAGCTGTCTGAGCAAGGGGATCAATAGATCCTCCTGATCCCTCTCCAAAAGCGAAGACACCCGAGACTCAGAAAGAAAGGACTGATCCTGCGGCCAGTGAGAGACGAGCAATCCAGCTACCTGAGAGGAGACCGGGTCCTGAAGTCCAACGTATATCGCGGGGCCACCGGGAAGAGCTCTCAGCCATCGAAGGTATTTCCGCGCCGTTCCCAACGTCATATCCCCAAAATGAGGAGCCGCCGCCATTGCCAGCCTCAGAGAACTCATAGGATCGGAAATGGAGACGACAACATCGACACCGTCCTCGACCAGGCCATAGAGGGAGATGCTCTCCTCCAGTGCTGTCAGGACCTCCTGAGAGGACAGAGAGTCCTTCAACCCCTGGAGAGCCAGTCCTCTGACCTCGGGCAAGGCACTCTTAAGTCTTCTAAGCAACCTCTGTCTTTCCGATACTCCCCCCGATCTGTCGACCCTGGTGAGCAACGAATCTATCTGGATCTCCGTCCCTGATAGTATGTCATCTATCTTTTTAGCTCTCCTCAGCCGATCTTCCCTGATAAGGCGTTCCTTTTTTTCCCTCTTTTCCCGTCTTTTTCTGGAGATATCGCCGACGGTCCTCGAAACCCAGGAAGAAGCCCTCACCAGGGGATCCATAAACTTCCTGAAATCCACTGCCTTCCCTCTATCCGCCGGATCCTCTTTGAAGGTCCCTTCGGAACGGAACATATCCCTGAGAACCATGTAGGCCTCGGAGATCCGCTCGAAATCGCCCTCTTCTACGCCTTTTCCTACGTCCGGGTGAGTACGACGGGCGAGCTTTCTAAAAGCCGACTTGACCTCCGACCAGGGAGCCCCGGCAGGAAGCCCAAGCACGGAGTAACACTCGCTGGCTGTAAGCCTCGTCATCCCATGATCACATCCTCCAAGGCCGAGGTCATCCTGGCCAACTCGCCAATGCCGTCCTCGTATAAAAGGGGCTCCAAGTCACGCATCAGGGAGACCTTTCGGAAAACCTCGTTTATCTTATCCTGCTGTGCTGACGACAATCCGGGAGAGAGTCTGGCGATGCGCATCTCCAGAGAGCTTAAGGAGAGCTTATCGTCGCCTTTGCGAGAGGTCACCCCCAACTCCATCGGGACGATATGGATGGAATCGCCGAACTCCCTGGAGAGGACCACGTTCAAAAGCCCCCCCGAATCTATGCGGAAGTTCAGATCCACCCTCTCGCCCTCCTTCATGTCCCTGAGATCCAGCCGGGCTATCTCCCTGCATCTTCTCTTGGAAAGATGGTCACCCTGATACAGTCTGATTCGAAAGTCTCCGTCGGAAACGCTGAGGAAGGCCCGATCGGCCCTGGCTGGAAGGGGATGTCCCTTGCCGAGAATGGGGACAGGGGTACCGTCGAAGGCGATAACGCCGAGACTCTCGGAAAGGACGTCCAACAGAAGACGCTTCTCCCCGTTGACCCCGTACATGGCAGCACCTAGTGCCACCGCCTCGTCGGGACAACGGCCCATCCTCACCGGTATGGTTATCTCCTCCGACAAGATACGCCTGAGAACCGGGATGCGGCTGCTCCCTCCCACCATAACTACGCTCTGAGGTTCGTGCCGACGGCAAAGCAGCACCGCCAGGTCGATCGCCTTTCTTATCAAGGGCATGAACAAGCGCTCCAGGTCCACCCTGGACAGGGACAGCTCCCTTTGGCCCCCAACCAGAGGGATAGGCGGATTCCAGGTCAGTTTTTCCCTGAAGGACAGCTCACATTTCAGCCTTTCCGCCTCCTCCAAGAGAAGACCGTATATGGGTTCGTCCTCCTCGAAAGAGATCCCCAGTCTCTCGGCCAAATACCGTACGAGAACCTTATCCAACTCGACCCCTCCGACGGAGGAATCACCCAGGCTCTCCAAGACCTGCCAGGTGTCTCCGTCTCTCTCCACCACGGACAGATCTACGGTTCCCCCTCCGAAGTCGAAGACCAGTATCCTCCCGGAACTCTCGCAGAACAGGGCAGCCGCGGTAGGCTCGTTCAATATGCGGATCTCCTCGAATCCCGCCTCTCTGGCGGCACGAGCGGCGGCGGAGCGCTCGAGAAAACTGAACTGAGCAGGTACGGTCAGCACGCAGTCGGTCACAACGTGACCTAAGAAAGCCTCGCAGTCCTCCCTTATCTCAGCGATAAGGGGAACCAGCATCTCCTGGGCAGAGCGGTTCCGGCCACCTACGGAGGGATACCAGTCGGAGCCGAGATGCCGCTTGACATCCCACCAACAACGACGATCCGGCCGGGAGACCATACGCCGTGCCTCCTCCCCCACCAGCCATTTCCCACGGTCGAAACACACCACCGAGGGGGTCTTGATCTCTCCCCATCGGTTAGGAATCAAGACGGCACCTTCCAGGTCTCTATATACCGCCGCAAGGGCATAGCGAGTTCCCAGGTCTATTCCCAATACGATGCTCCCGGATCTCACGGAAAGATCACCTCTCCTCGGAGCTCTCCATCGGCCATACCAGTGATCCTGCACCGAACTATATCATCTACCTCCCCGTATCCCAGGGCGGACAACCTTATGAAATGGGACGTATAGCCCGAGATCCTACCCTCGGAGACCTCCTCCACCAACAGAGACTCCTCCCTGCCTATCCAGCGGGATACGTAACGGCCTAGCAGTTCCCTGCCTTTTTCTATCACCGTTTTGCATCTTTCCTCTGCGATCGATCTGGGAGGTCTGTCCTGCAAAGAGGCCGCCTTCGTTCCCTTCCTGGGAGAATAGGGGAAGCTGTGGATACGCCCTATACCGCCCAGGTCCAGAACCGATAGGGTGTTGGCAAAGGCTCGATCGTCCTCTCCGGGGAAACCCACCAGAATATCCGTCGATATGTGGACATCCTCTCCCATGGCGGACCTTATTCTGTCTAGCAGACTCAGGTATTCACCTGCTGTGTGCCCTCTTCCCATGGCGTTTAGGACCCTATCGTCCCCGCTCTGGAGGGGCAGATGGAGATGAGGACAGAAGGATTCGATCTCGGCCATGGCGTCCAACAGGTCGTCTCCCACGGAAAATGGCTCGAGAGATCCGAAACGGATACGTTTAACCCCGTCTATCGCTCCGACCGCTCTCAGCAGATCCGCCAGCCCTGGACCTCCTTCCCTGCCATAAAGGCCGAGATGAACCCCGGTCAGGACGATCTCCGGACATCCGGATCCGACCACCGATCGGACCTCCCTTTCCAGATCGTCCAGAGGACGACTTACGGGCCTCCCCCTCAAGAATGGGATTATGCAGTAACTGCAAAAGTGATCACAGCCATCCTGAACCTTCAGGAACGCCCTTGTAGTCAAGCTGGGCCTGTCAAGAAAGAGAGACTCCCAACGAGACGAGGTTGCGACCGTCTCCATGATTCCATGGGGAACTCCGCCTCTCAAGGTCTCCATCACCAAAGGAACGACCTCGTCCTTTCTCCTGTTCCCCACCAGCAGATCCACCCCAAGAGCCTTTGCCTCATCGTCCGAGATTCCCTGGGCCCAGCAGCCGGTGGCAACGACCAGTCCTTCCGGAGAAGCCCGCCTGAACCTCCGGACGATCTGTCTCGATTTTCTGTCCGCCTCGGCCGTTACGGAGCAGGACACCAGCACGGCGGCATCCCAATCGTTTCCTTCCGTGATACTGCATCCCGCTCTCGTGAAGGCCGAGGCTATGGCATCGGCCTCGTAGAGGTTCGTCCGACAGCCCAGTGCCTTTATTCGAACGGAAAAAGCCGTCACCTCTTCTTCACCGCCAACCCCAGCCAGTCGTCGCTGGAGACCTCCTCGACAACAGTCAGCCCCGAACGGGACAAAGCGGATACGAAGGTATCCCTCTCCCTGACAGTAAGCCCCGAGAATATGGCGATCCCGGCATCGCCTATCGCCTCCGGAACCTGAGGGACCATCTTGAGCAGAGGTTCAAGAAGGATATTGGCGACGAGCAGGTCCACCACCTTATCGAAACCGTTTAGCAGATCGCCTTCCTCCACGTAAACCGGCACGTCGCCGAGATCGTTAAGTTCGAGGTTGGAGCGAACTTCATCCATGACGGCAGGATCGAGATCTCTGGCGTAAACAACCCCGGCTCCCAGCTTGGCCGCCGCGATGGAAAGTATGCCAGAACCGCAGCCGATATCGGCCACAGCGGCCTCGTGGGAGAGGTATTTCTCCATCAGTGACAGAACGTTCTGGGTACTCTCGTGATAGCCGGTTCCGAAGGCGCTTCCGGGGTTTATGTACAGAGGTATCCTTCCCTCCGGCTCCTTGCCCCTGTGCCAGGGAGCCAGTACGACGAACCTCTCCCCTATGTTGAGAGGGGGGAACGCCTCCAGCGAGAGGGCGTGCCACTGACGGTTCTCCAGTCTTCCCATATCGTAGACGGAGACCTCGGGCCACTCGGACATCAAGGGAGTCAACTGTTCCATCCAGTGTCCCAGATCGTAGTTACTCCTGTAATAGGCTCGAAGCTCGACGGCAGAAGGTTTATCGTCCTCTTCCGATCCGATACAGCCGGAGGCCTCGGCAAGAGATTGAAGAACCTCTCCCTGCCCAGCAGGTCCTTTCAGGGTTATATACCACCAGTAGCTATCGGTCTCAGTCATAAAAATCCCTCCGCAGTGCCTCTGGAACGGCCAGGCTCCGTCAGCCACAAGATCAGTGCCCTTCGGCACCGTCGCCATCTATTATAACAAGAGCGCCAAAAAAAACGAGGAGGGATATCCTCCTCGTTAGAACAGGCTAACTGAATAGCCCTTTCAATTTTTCGAAAACGCCTCCGCCGTCGGTCTCGACATCGACTTCCATCTCCGATGCAAGAGCCTCTATCAGACCTCTCTGGCGATCGGTGAGTTTCTTCGGAACCTCCACGGTCGTGTGGAGGAAGAGGTCCCCTCTTCTGGATGTATTACGAAGGCTGGGCATACCGCAACCCCTTACCCTCAACACCTCTCCTGGCTCCGTTCCGGGGAAGACCGTAACTTTTTTATCTCCGTCTATCAAGGTCGAGACGGTAACGTCTCCTCCCAAAGCCGCAAGGGGGAAGGGCAGAGGAAGCCTGCGATGAAGGTCCATTCCGTCACGCTCAAAATCCTCGTGAGGCAGGACGTCTATCACCAGATACAGATCTCCGGGGGGACCACCGTTCTGACCGGCCTCCCCGGAACCGGGGACCCTGAGCCTCGTGCCTCTGTCCACCCCGGCCTGGACGTTGACCTTTAGATCCCTCTTTTTACGGACACGGCCCTGACCGCCGCACTCGTGGCATTTTTTCTCGAAGACCTTGCCGGAACCGCCGCAGTCGGGACAGGTCCCCACGGTAACGGCCTGACCGAACAGGGTCTGGGTTTTCCTTCGGACCTGTCCAGATCCATGACAGGTCTCGCAGGTACGGACCTCCGACCCGGGCTCGGCTCCCTTTCCGTCGCAGTGGCTACAGGTCTCCCATCTGGGGATCGAGACATCCTTGGTGATTCCCAAGGCCGCCTCCTCCAGGGTGATCACAAGCTCCATCTCTAGGTCCGCCCCCCTTCTGGGACCGTCCCTGCGGGCTCCTCCTCTTCCGAAACCTCCGCCGAACATATTGTCGAAAAGGTCGCCGAAGATATCCCCCATTCCGCCCATGTCTCCGAAGGGATTGCCTCCCTCGCCTACGTGGCCGAATTGGTCGTACTGGGCCCTCTTCTTGGAGTCGCTGAGAACCTCGTAGGCCTCGCTGACCTCCTTGAACTTGGCCTCCGCCTCCGAGTTTCCCGGGTTGGCGTCGGGATGGTACTGCCTGACCAGACGGCGGTAGGCCTTCTTTATCTCATCCGCCGAGGCCTCCCGGGAGACGCCGAGGATCTCGTAGTAATCGCGTCCCGTTCCGGCCGCCATCTACTTCCTCTCCTCCGGACTATTCGGTGAACTCTGCGTCCACCGTCTCGTCCGAAGCTCCGGACGGTCCACCCTCGGCCTGCTGTCCCTCGCCGGGCTGTTCACCCGCCTGCTGGTAGAGCCTGGTGGAGAACTTCTGGACCTCTTCGTTGAGAGCTGAACAGGCCGACTCTATAGCGGAGGGATCCTCTCCCTCCAGGGCCTTCTTGACGTCGTCTATCTTGGACTGAATGGCCCCCTTTTCCTCGGCGGTTATCTTATCGCCTAGGTCGGAGATGAGTTTTTCGGTCCTGTAGACCAGGGTATCCGCCTCGTTCTTCGCCTCTATGTAAGCCTTTTTCTTGGCGTCGGCGCTCTCGTTGGCCTCAGCCTCTTTTTTCATCCTGTCGATGTCGTCCTTGCTGAGATTGGAGGACTGTATGGTTATGTGCTGTTCCTTGCCCGTTCCCTTGTCGGTGGCCTTGACGTTGAGTATGCCGTTGACGTCTATGTTGAAGGACACCTCCACCTGAGGAACACCTCTGGGAGAGGAGGGAATCCCGTCCAGGACGAAGGTTCCCAGAACCACGTTGTCCGCCGCCATAGATCTTTCCCCCTGAAGTACCTTTATCTCCACCTGGGTCTGCCCGTCCGCGGCGGTGGTGAATATCTGGCTCTTGGTCACGGGGATAGCGGTGTTCCTCTCTATTATCCTGGTGCAGACGCCACCTAAAGTCTCGATGCCGAGGGAAAGAGGGGTAACGTCGACGAGAACTATGTTCTTGTCCGAGTCGCCGCTCATGATCGATCCCTGAATGGCGGCACCGGCGGCGACGCACTCGTCGGGGTTTATCCCCTTGGTAGGATCCTTGTCGAGAAGCTCTTTTATCTTCCTCTGAACCATAGGCATCCTGGTGGAACCTCCGACAAGAAGGACCTTGTCTATGGACGCAGCGTCGAGATCGCTGTCTTCCAAAGCCCTCTTGACCGGCCCTACAACTCGAGACAGAAGATCGGAGGTTATCTCCTCGAACTTCGCCCTGGATAGAGAGAGCTCCATGTGTTTGGGCCCCGTCTCATTGGCAGTGATGAAGGGCAGCGATATGGAGGTCTCCGGCATGGAGGAAAGCTCTATCTTCGCCTTCTCCGCTGCCTCGCGAAGCCTCTGGAGGGCCATCTTGTCGGAGGAAAGGTCGATCCCCTCGGACTTCTTGAACTCGGCTACCATCCAGTCGACTACTGCCATATCCCAGTCGTCTCCTCCGAGCTGATTATCCCCGTGGGTTGCCAACACCTCGAACACGCCGTCTCCAACGTCAAGGACGGATACGTCGAAGGTTCCTCCCCCGAGATCAAACACCAGAAGCTTGGCCTCTCCCTGTTTGTTCATGCCATAGGCCAGGCTCGCGGCGGTGGGTTCGTTGATGATACGAAGCACCTCAAGACCGGCGATGGCTCCGGCATCCTTGGTGGCCTGTCTCTGAGCATCGGTGAAATAGGCAGGCACGGTTATGACCGCCTGCTTGACGTCCTCTCCAAGATACTCCTCGGCGTCCCTCTTCATCTTCTGAAGGATCATCGCGGAGATCTCCTGAGGGGTGTATTTTTTCCCTCCGGCGGAAACGGTGTAGTCGGTCCCCATATGCCTCTTGATGGACATCACCGTGTTGTCCGAGTTGACGATGGCCTGCCTCTTGGCGAGCTGACCGACCAGTCTCTCTCCCTCTTTGGTGAAAGCCACCACGGAAGGGGTGGTCCTGGCTCCCTCCGAGTTGGGGATGATCGTTACGTTGTCGCCTTCCTTAACCGCGATACAGCTGTTGGTCGTTCCCAGGTCTATTCCTACTACTTTTGCCATAACAAGTCACCTCTATCGATACTTGGAATTCCCCGTTTTCGGGGGCTTGTTTATCCTTTGTGGGATCCTACTCTTACCTTGGCGGGACGAATGACCTTTCCCGCCAGGACGTAACCGGTCTGAAACTCGTCCATAACAACCCCGTCCTGGTCCTCGTTCTCGACCTCCACCATTCCGATGGCCTCATGATACTGTGGAGAGAAGGGCTTCCCGACGGACTCTACTGTCTCGACACCCAACGCATCGAGGGCACTTAAGAACTGCTTGCGAACCATCCGGATACCCTCGACCACCGTGGCTAGATCGGATCCGTCCTTCACCTGAAGGACCCTGTCCAGATTGTCCAAAACGGGAAACATCTCGAGAGCGCTTCTCTCGCAGGCCAGTTCCTTGGTCCTGTTCATCTCCCGTTCCATCCTGGTGCGATAGTTGATGAGATCCGCCTGGGCTCTGGCGGCCAGCTCCTTGAATCGATCCCTATCCTCCTCCAGTTCCTCTATCCTGGATTCCAGATCGGTTATCTCGGTCGAAGGATCCTCGCCTTCCAGCTCAACCTCGCAGGCCGCCTCGTCATGAATCTCTCGGCTTTCCTCGTCATGAAGATCTTTAATCTCTTCCATGGCGGTCATTCCTCCTCCATATCGTCTATACCGAAATCATCGTCGCCAAGTCCGTCCAGGACGGCCTCTAAAACGGCGATGGAATGCTCGTAGTTCATCCTCATAGGTCCGATTAGCCCCACCACGGACCTGCCTGAACCGCTGTTGGCCGAAGCCATCACCACTGAGCAATCCCTCATGGGCTCGAGGGCATTTTCGTTTCCTATGATCACCCGGACTCCCTCATCGGTAGAACAGGCTTTGATCATGCCGACCAGCTCGCTCTCCTCCTCCACCAGAGCCAGAAGAGCCTGAAGCCTTCCGAGATCGGCAAAATCGGGAACGTTGAAAATCTGGCTCATTCCCCCGGTGCTCATGTGGTAGGACTCCTGAGCCAACATGGAGTCCAGCCGTTCCAAAGCCGACCGGCAGGCTCCCCAGTACTCCTCCAGCTGTGCCGATATATAACCGTAAAGAGCGTCTCTTACCTTGCTCCAGGATTTTCCCGACGCCGCCCTGTTTACAACCAGGGCAAGCTCGTCCAGCGCCTTCTGATCCAGGTCGCCTCCAAGGGCGATCCTCCTGTGGCGGATGGCTCCCCCCTCCAGGACCACCAGGAACAGGACCGATCCGTCCTCCAGACGGACGAAGTCCACTTTATGAAGTTTCTGTTCGTCCACGACGGTGATCGCAGCCACCCCGATATAGCTGGTGACCTGCCCCAGAAGACGGGACACCTTGGACAAAGCCGCCTCAACGCTGTTTCTCTGTCTCTTGACCGTCCTCACCCAGGATTCCAGTCCCGGAGGGGCCATCCTCCTTCTGTGCATTATCGAGTTCACGTAGATCCTATAGGAAGAGGGGGTCGGTATCCTTCCCGCCGAGGTATGGGGTTGAAATAGATACCCCATGTCCTCAAGGTCCGCCATCTCGTTTCTCACGGTAGCGGCGCTACATCCCTTGATGTACTTTTTGGATATAGTCCTGGATCCGACAGGCTCCCCAGTCGAGATATACTCGTACACGACGGATAGGACTATCTCCAGCTGGCGTTCCGTGAGCATGGCATCCCCTCCAAGGATACTAGCACTCTATGCAGGTGAGTGCTAATCGACGATTCACAAGCAGTAGAGTACCAACCCAACGCCTGATTGTCAATACTGGTCAGACTAAAACCACGTATTTTTACTCTAGGGCGACTATAATCTACGGGGATTAAAGACAATATCACTGGAGGGATATGTATGGACCACGAAAAAACCACTTTGATACTGGTCAGACACGGTGAATGCGACGGCAACAAAGAGGGCATGTTCAGAGGCAACAAGGACTTCCCTCTGAACTCCCGGGGGATGAAACAGGCAGAGGAGGTCGGCAAAGCCGTCGAGAACCTGACGATCGATCGCATCTACTCCAGCCCTCTTCTAAGGGCCAAACAGACAGCTCAAGCCATAGCGGGAAAGGTCGGCCTCCCCGTCGTGGAATGCCCCGAGATAAACAACATATCCCTTGGCTCATGGGAGGGCAGGAGAAAAGACGAGATAGCAGAGGAAGAGCCGGAGCTGTGGAACCTTTGGCTAAACGCTCCGGAGAAACTGATTTTTTCCGGTATGGAACCCCTCACGGACGTGATGAAAAGATCCAGGGCAAAGCTGGACAGCCTGGTAGATCTTCACAGAGGAAAAACCATAGTTCTGGTAAGCCACAGGACCGTTCTGAAACCCCTTGTCTCCTCATGTATAGGAATAGGCGATCCCTGGTTCTGGAAGCTCCACTTCGACACGGCTTCCATCTCCATGATGGTCCACGACGGCAGAGGCTACTCTCTGATGGCTTTGAACAGGACCGACCATCTGAGCGACTACGAATCGGAGTGGAACTGATGTGAGCGGAATCGCCGGCGACCTCAGTCTGGTAATACTGGCGGGGTTACTGGGAGGCTCGTTAGCAAGGTTCCTCCGTCAGCCCCTCATATTGGGATACATTGTGGCTGGGATCCTGATAGGCCCCTATACCGGAGGAGCCACGGTATCGGAAGTGGGCAACATCGAAAAACTGGCCGATATAGGTGCGACCTTGCTTTTGTTCTCCCTGGGGCTGGAGTTCTCTCTCAAAGACCTTCGCCCCATAGGCCGCATAGCCTTCGGGGGAACCCTTATACAGGTGGCCTTAACCATGGGGTACGTCACCTTCATCGCCGACGTCCAGGGATGGGGAGGTCAGGCCCTTTGGTTCGCCGCCGCCATGGTATCCTCCAGCACCGCCGTCATACTCAAGACCCTGACCTCCAGAGGATACGAGAGAACCCTTTCGGGAAGGATCATGCTGGGGATGTCCATAGTACAGGACCTCTGTGTGATTCCCATAATGATATTCCTCATTCACGGAAGTCAGGGTGGCGGATTGGCTCCTCTGGCAAAGTCCGCCGGATATGCAGCGGCCTTTCTGGCTACAATGGCGATCATGGGAACCAAGGCCGTCCCCTGGGCCCTTCGAAAAGTTTCCCAATGGGAATCTAGAGAACTCTTTTTGCTCTTCGTCATGGCCATGGGACTGGGAATCGGCACTCTCTCCGCGACCATAGGCCTCTCGTCTGCCTTCGGCGCCTTCGTAGCGGGAATCGTGCTGAGCGAATCGGACTACGGACACAAAGCCCTGTCGGAGCTGATCCCTCTTAGAGATCTTTTCGGACTTCTTTTCTTCGTCTCGGTAGGGATGCTTATGGACCCGTCTTTCCTTATCGATCATATTCAAACGGTCCTATTGCTTACCCTGGCCGTGACGATTGGAAAAGGCGCCATACTGAGCGGAATATCGTGGATAATGGGTTATCGCAGGGTGATCCCTCTGGCCTTGTTCCTGGGAATGCTACCTATATCGGAGATGGCCTTCGTCCTCATACAGACAGGCAACTCCATGGGCGTCCTGGGAGAGGAGGTATACTCGCTAACCCTGAACGTGGTCATACTCTCCATGCTGGGAGGATCGATCATATCGGGTTTCACCGACACCATATACAAAACGGTAAAACGTGGAATTCCCGAGGGCAAGATAACCGCGGTCAACCTGCCGAAGGAGCAATCGGGTCACATCGTCGTCACAGGAGGAGGAACCATCTCTCCCTACGTGGTGGACATATTAAGGAAAAACACAGACACCCCGATCGTCACGATAGAGCCCCAATATCGAACGTTCGAGTCTATGAAGAAAAAAGGTCTCTCTCTGATCTACGGGGACCCCTCTATGGTATCGATCCTCGAGGTCTCCAAACTGGATAAGGCTTCTCTTCTCATAGTGGCATCCGAGGATCCCAGGACGGCCAGAACCGTGGTGGAGACGGCGAGAAAGCTGTCTCCCAACCTCCCGATAGTGGCCAGAGGAGAGGACGATCTGGAGGTTGAGAAGCTGATCTCCCTGGGAGCCACCAAGGCCGTTCTCTCCAGACGAGAGGCAGCCATGGCGATGGTCAGAATGGGGCAGGAGATAACATAACAAAAGCCTACCACCCTTAAAAAGCGCGACGCCGCCACTTAAGTGACGGCGTCGCGCTTTTTAGTCAGTGAAGCTAACTTTATTCCGATTTAAGCGCCTTAAAGGCCTCTACCACCAGCAACACCGCCAGGAGGAAGAGTATCGACGCCACCCCGGCAAGGAGATAGTTGGGCTGTGCCAATCCAAGCCATCCCTTGATGAGGATGAAGAGGGCCATCATGGTGGTGACAAGCATGAACCAGAAGGGGGCCATAAGGAAATTGGCGTTCTTCTTCAGTCCTCTTACCACCCAGACGCCGATGGAGAGCAGGGCCAGAGCCGCAACCATCTGGTTGGCCGCTCCGAAGATGGGCCATATAGCCTTCCAGGCCGGAATGGGGTTGCCTGCCGCATCGTGGGTCTTGACCATCACGAGGGCCAGAGCCGCTACCACAGCTATTATGGTGGCGACGTACTTGTTGATCTTCATCCCGGAAAGCTCCTGGATCTGATAACGGGCCAGACGGGTTGCCGTATCCAGAGAGGTAAGCAGGAAGCTGTTTATGGCGATAGCACCGAGACGGGTTCCGAGAACCGGATCGATCCCCACCAAAGAGGCGAACTTACCGAAGCCCTCGGCGAAGGTGACCACCGGGCCGCCCTTCACTATGGAACCGGCTACCATAAGAGTTCCGATGGCGATACAGGCGACCAGGCCCTCCATGAGCATGGAGCCGTATCCCACCACGACGGCGTCGGTCTCCTTACGAAGCTGTTTGGAGGTGGTTCCGCTTCCGACCAGAGAGTGGAAGCCGGAGATAGCTCCGCAGGCCACTATGACGAACATCATGGGCCACATGGGCTGTCCCTTTATGCCGAAGTAATCGACGCCGGACTTCATCATCGGGATCGCACCGCTGTCGAACTTGCTGCCCAAAAGCATACCGACGGCGCCGATTATAACCGCGAAATACAGGAAATAGGAAGCAAGATAGTCTCTGGGCTGGAGCAGAAGCCAAACCGGCAGAACCGAGGCTGCCAGGATATAGAGAGCGAGAATGTAGTTCCAGGTCGTATTGGGAAGCTTGAACATCTCCACTATGGTCTGACTGTCCGAACCCTTGACACATGCCACCGCAACGATAGCCAACATGACCACGGTCACCATCCAAAGAGGTGCGTGGAACTTGTAGATGAGCATACCTGAGATAACGGCCATGGCTATGTAGAGGCATCCAACAAAAGCTACTATAGGATCGGCTGCGAAGGTGTTGGCCGAGAGAACCAGGAAAACCGCTACGACCAGGATGAGGGCCAGGATGGTGAACCAGAGGAAGAGGACCTTCCCCTTATGGCCTATCCAGCGCTCGACGACCTCTCCAACCGACTTACCGTCGTGGCGCATGGAGGAGACCAACGCTCCCATATCGTGAGGTCCACCGAGGAAGGTAGATCCGATGATGCACCATATAAGGGTCGGAAGCCATCCGAACATGGAAGCCGCAACTATGGGACCGGTTATGGGACCGGCACCTGCGATGGAGGCGAAGTGGTGTCCCAGAAGAACCGCCGGATGGGCCGGACAATAGTCGATACCGTCGAACATGCACTCCGCAGGAGTCTTGTTATCGTCGTTAAGGTCGTAGACCTTGGCCATGAAAGACCCGTAAACTCTGTAACCCATTACAAAAACAACAGCTGACACTATGAACATAAACGCAAAATTCATTGTCACACCCCCACTATCCAAATAAGTATAAACCTAAAAAATGACGTCACACGGCAAAAGAATCGTTTCCCTGCAACTCACCTCCTTCTTCGACGTCCTGATTCACCAACTCCCACGCCTTATCGACCAAAGGCGTGAGATCCTTTATCTTCCTGTATCCCTCTCCCATGGGAGAATAACGATAGGTCTCCAGATATCCCCTAAATCCCATGGAGAAAGCCTTGATCTTTTTCTCGAAACGATCCTCGGCGGAGACGAACAGAACCCTCTGTATCATAACGTCCTTTATAGGCATCCAGCTTGATCTAACAAGATCCATAGACTTTTCGTCGTATTTCCAGAGGATGTAATCGTCGGCATAGTAACGAGCCACCTCACCCATCAATCCAGCCTTTATAAAGGCGACCCTTCTATATACCCCAGACAGCCCGTCGCAGGACCAAGGCTCGAATCGCCAGCAATCCCACACATCGGAGGCTTCGGCCAAAACTGAGAGATCAACCATCCCATTCACCCCTCTCAAGCTGCACATTTTATACATCATACACACGTTACAGGTGAACTATATCACCATCCCGCTGTTTCATCAAAGCGAAAAAGATATACTTTTCTTACGTTCCAAGTATACGACTCAAATGCTTCACAGTGAAGCGTAAAAGATGGATACAAACGCCGGAGAAGACTTTTTACGAGGGGTTGATTTATCGGAGCTTGGGTTATATAATGCAACTCGTCATGCTATTGGGCGGCTAGCTCAGCGGAAGAGCACTTCCCTCACACGGAAGGGGTCACTGGTTCGAACCCAGTGTCGCCCACCAACAACAGCAAGGGCTCCGGCGAAATCGCCGGAGCCCTTTTTCAAATTGAATTACCATCTACCATCCACCGTTAGGACGCCATGTGGCTATCAACCGCTGAGACAGGTTCAAAGAGAACGAATTATCGAGTCCGTAGAGCATAACTACTCCGTCTACATCAGACACCGGGATAATCTCGCTCCCTTTTTTGAGCCCGAGTTCCCCACGCCAGACCCTCCACCCCATAGACCCGTACCATTCAGGAATAAAAGTAGACAGCCCCATAATATTCATACCCATAGACTTACAAACACGGCAAGATTCGGCCATAACGGCACGGCCATATCCCAATCCCTGTTTATTAGGACGGGTAGCAACGGCATCTATATATCCCGCCCTCATCGGAGAACGATCTCCAATCCAAAAAGTCCTCTCGGTAACCACGCAATGTGATGAGAGACCTCCCGAGTTATCGTGCAATATAACGTGAACTCCGGAGGTCCCCACAAAGTCGAATAATTCATCAAAAGGGCTTCCAAAGGCAAGGGAGCAAAGCTCTAGAATGTCTCCACGAATTTCGGAGGATAATTTGTCGGTCCTAAAAGTCGATATCTTCATAGAGAAGACGCCAAGTAGAATGAAAAAGACGACGTTAGCTCAAAAGCTTCAACACGTTCTCGTGGGTTTGGTTCGAGTGCGCCAAAACCGACATGCCCGACTGGACCAGTATATTAAGTTTTGTGAACTCCATCATTTCTTTCGCTAGGTCGGCGTCCACGATCCTTGATCTGGAGGCGGTCAGGTTCAAAGACGCCGTGTCCAGGTTGGTTATGGTGTGCTCCAGACGGTTTATCTGGGCTCCTATTATCGCTCTTTGAGACGAGACAGAATCGAGAGCGCTGTCCAACACCGTTATGCTCCTTGCTGCCTCTTCCCTGGTCCTCACGTCCAGACCGTCTATTCCAAGGGCTTCTGAGGACATATCTCCCAGATGAAGATCGACGTCCTCCCCCTCGTTGGCTCCTATCTGAAGGAAGGCAGAATTATCCGCCAGATGAACGTAATGCTCGAATACCGAGTTACGATCGCCCTCGAAGGTTCCCCTTCCATCGTTGTAGACCACCCGGTTCAACCCTATATCGCCTGATATATCCAGGGAGATGCCATCGGCTATCACAGCGGAGATTCTGTCGCCAGCCTGAACTTTCGTACCGCTGGAGACGGTCTTCCCGTTGTGAGCATCCGATACGGTCAATCGGAACTGCGCTTCCTCGGCCTCCTGTATTGTGGCAAAACCCAGAGCCTTCATCAGATCCTCGCTTCCGTAAAAATGAAGCTGTTTGTCCTTTCCGGATATCACCGAATGGGCCAAAAGAGTCGAGACCACCGACTCGTTCGCGCTCTCTCCTGGGACTTTGTTGACGAACTGGAGTATCTCGTTTTTATCCCTCTCGTCCATCAGGCCAGGACTATAGCCATAGGGCACCGTGTCATCCTCGTCCCTCAGCTGTCCGTCGTTTTGCATCATCAACTTCAACCATATCTGCTCGGAAATATCCTCCGCTAGCTTGCCGATCTCCGCCGTGGAGCCAAGAGACACGGATATCTCTCGATCATCCTGCCGAACGGTAAGGGATTCCATATTACCGTCTAGGATATACCTTCCGTTGGCATCGTAGAACTGAGCGATATCCTCGACACGACTGTAGTAATGGGCCTTACCGGCATCCATACCTTCCTCGTATATAACATCGAAGGACAACGCGTCATCGATGACATCGTCTCCGTCGGGATGATAATCATCGAACATCAGGGACAAGGTGCCATCCATCACCTGATTCTTATGGAAGTTACCCCCAGAAGGGTTAGCTATGTTGTTGGCCAGCTGGTATATCCCCAAATCTACCTTGGAATTATCCAACACTCCCTCGTCGAAGCGGAATGCGTGGGGCATATTGGTACCCCTGTTGTCGGAGAACAGGTCTATCTCATCTATATCGGGCTGAAGCGCCGGATCGGTCTGTTGGTCGTTCTCGCTAAAACCGTCCTCAAAGCCACTGGCAGTCAAGGATAGGGTGAATCTGTCCCCATCGGTCCAGTTCTCGAAATCCCCCAGGGTGAACTCATCGAAGAAGAGGCCTCCGAACTCTGAATCTCTGAAAAGAACCAACGGATTCGTTACCTCCGCAGGGATGATGGGGGGCTGAACGGAAGAGTCCTGGGCCGTGTTAGGCCCGCAGTTCATTCCGTATTCGTCCTCCTGTACGTACCACTCATTGCCCTCACGATCTATTACGTGTCCCTGTATTCTGAACTTCACGACCTGATTTTCCGTCTCTATGACGTCGAAGATCAGGGAACCGTTGTATTTGTTGTATTCCTCCGATCCGGCCTCGTTCAAAGGACCGTAGGTACCGTCAGACCTGGTACCGTAGACATAGTTTGAGTACCCCACTCCCCCGAGGAAACTCTTTATATCCTTGGTCTCGCCTTTTTCCATCTTCCCGAAATAACAACTGGTGACCAAGGCCCCGGCGGATGGCTTCGTGTCGCCCTGATAGTTTATCTCCGCCGTTATCCTATGAGAGCCACCATCGTCGTTTCCAGGCACGCCTACGGTACTCCCGGCGTTAAAACCCCCTGCCTCGGCCTGAAGGATGAGGGTACCGTTGTAGTATCCCAGTCCGGGGATATCGCTGCTACCGTTGAGAGGATCGATATAGTAGCCCAGGAGGTTCAGGTTCTTTCCGTTTTCAGCTCCGTCGGCCAGACGATATTGCGCCAGAGCCCCCCAGTTTCCGGGGCTATTCTGACGAAATGGGTCTCCGTCTATGGCGATGTTGGCAGTGGACTGAAAGTTTCCCGCGATGGCCGGTCCGGTGTTGACGGCATCCAATTTGGCCGCCGCCGCCACGTTTATGACGAACTTGTCCCCCGCTTTCAGATTGGCCGTGTCTATCTGAAGATCGGTGAAATGAACGCCGTGCAGAGTTATGTCAGCTCCGGCCGAGAGGCTAGCAAACTCCGCCGCTGTCAGCTCGTAGGCCACCGTGTCGGCGGTGGCAGGAAGCTCCGTGCCGTTTCGGTCGAACCCCTTTGCCCTCACCGATAACACGCCGTTATCGAACTCGAACATCATAGACGCATTGATGTCGTTCTGTCTGTAGACCTCGGCGCTGGATATCATGCTGGCCGGAGTTCCTCCGTTACCGAAATAATACGTACTGTCCCCGGCATAATAGGAATGAGAATACCAGGAATCGACACCGGCGGTGTTTCCCCAGTACGTACCAGCTCCAGATCTCTCCCCGTAGGTAAAAGATGTATTGCTGTCGACCGTTCCGAAATCGACGTTATGGGTCAGGCTGGCGGAACCTCCGATACCGGCGGCACTGCGGACCAACTGGTTTATGGCTATCGAACTGTTGTCTAAAACTCCGTCGTTGAACGAATATGTTATTCCGTTGGTCACACCCAAATTATTCCCTGCATCGGTGTAAAGACCATCGTAGAGACTAAGCCCCAGATTATCGCTGACACCGACTACTTCCGCCTTGGTGTAGGTCATCCAAGAATCGTTAGTAGCCAAATCCGAACCATGGATATCTCCGTCGTCTATGGAAAAACTATCGTAGGAAAACCCGGCGATACCCATGGCTGCTGTCACCGCTGCGGCGTTCTCAGCCGAGGTTCCGCTGCCGAAGCCACCCTCCCATATCGTCGCGGAGGCTGTACCGTTTACCCTCGATGCGTTGGAGGCCCTGTTCCCGTCCCATGTCATCTGAACTGTCATTCTATCGTGAGCCTGAAGGGTCTGGGAGTTGGCGACCGCTGCTCCACTGCTCTCGCTGGAGGACCATATAGGACCGGCTGACTCAAACAGTTTTCTGTTGGAGTCCACCACGTCACCTTGGTCGACTCCAGCCTGGGTCATCGATATCCTGCGTCGGTCGGCGCCTGTGGTGACGTTTGTTATGGACATACGCCCGTAATGCTGCGGAGCGGCGTGCTCCGGCTCGGTCAGCCAGGCGGTGGAGAATCTGGCGTCGCCGTCTATGGCGGCGTAGGCCTCCTCCATGTTCATGCCCGTAACAGCTATGGTCGACGTCCTATCGTAATCAAGGAAGTTTCCGTCGTCGTTGACGCCTCTGTCGGTGGTTATGGCTCCCCCCCATACCTCCGCCAATGAGCCGTCGGAACCGGCTGTTATGTCTATCTTGTATCCCGAATTTAAGCCGTTGGAGAGGCGAACCGTCCTGTTTTGAGCACCAGCCACGGTGGAGAACGGGTTCAGACCGTTGTTACCGCTCAGCACGTCGGAACCCAATGCCGTGTTGATCCCGGTATTCAGGGCCGAGACAATTCCTAGGGCATCTCGATCCCCGACGTTTATGACCACGTCGTGATTCACGTAGACCTTGTTACCGGTGTTGGCGAGAAGGTTGCCTCTGTTTATCGACATCGTACCTGGAGCGTAGTTGCCCGTGACTAGCTCGTTTATGGACGTCCCGTCCAGTACCACCCGATAGTTGGTGCCGTTCGCCATTGTGAGACCGTGGAGAGCTCCTGCCGTGGTGGTGGCTACGGTAAAGCCTCCACCTATGACGGCGTTTACCCCGTTTTGGAGGTTAGTGGCCATGGTACTCAGGTTATCTCCCGATGTCCCTATGGTCGTCGTCCTGCCGTCCCATACGCCGGTGGACGTGTGGCTTCCTCCTCCGTTTATGCCGGAGTCCAGGGACAGCTCTCCGGCAACGTTGCCCGCCGTGGTTACTGTGACGTCGTAGTTCTGGTGTCCTGTCACGACGACATTGCCCTGGACCGCTCCTCCTCCTGCAACCGCGGCGGAGAAGGCGCTGGATGGAGCTCCCGTTATGGTTGTCGCTATGTTAGACAGGGTCATATTGTTGAGGTTGCTCGTGAAGGTCCTGTTGTAGTCCCTGGCGGTTCCGTTGCGGATCGCACCGTTATTGATATTACCGTTAAGTCCCAGGCCATGGGTTCCGACCCCGTTTTCGGTCACGGTCAGAGCTCCTCCTGTGGAATTTTGTAGCCTTATGTACCTGGTATCTCCCGCTCCCTGGACCGACGCTGAAAATCCGGCTATCCCCGCTCCGTTGATCGCTCCCGCTATGCCGTCCATGTCCATGCCGCCGATGTTTACTATGGTTCCCCCTATGTCGAGGTTGGCTCCAGCGAGGGTCCTATAGTGGGAGGTAACGTTTATCGAATTTCCCGCCGTCGAGGTGTAGTAAGTTATTGTAGCGTCGGTATCGGTGCTGGACTGATAGTCCAGGTTGACCGTCATGGCGGCGTTTTGGTGTGTGACGTACCTCTCGGTCAGGTTTATGTCGCCCGCCATGAGGTCTCTACGGTCGGTGCCGGTGACGGCGTAATGAGTGAAGAGGTTCACCCCGTTGTTGGCGTTGGTTCCGACGGATACATCGCCAGCAGCACCCGATGCGTTTACCGTTCCTCCCCCGCTCAAATCGCTTCGGTAAACCTGAGAGGAGGAAGGCGTACCACCACCATTGGCCGTCACGGCGATCTCGGCGTCGAAGTTGGAACCGGCCGCCCGACTGCTCATGTTGACCCCCTCAACCACTCCGGCGGCGAGGGCCGCGTCGAAGTCGGCCATCATGGGGACCCTGTCGGATAGTCTGACATCGTAAGTGCCGGGAGAAACTATGTTTGGAGTAGGTGAAACCTCGAGAGATCCTCCGACGGTGGGGGGATCGGAGTTCGCATTTCCCACATAGTAGCGGATACCACCGAAAGGGTGTTCTCTAGTTTCCAAATTCCATATACCCTCGACCATGTTTAGTGCCGTCATACCGACGAGACCGGACCCCTCTGCGTTGTTGACCACGCTGGCCTCGTGAGTTCCGTGCTTAAGGTACATTATGTTGCTCTTTTGAATGTTCTCCATACCGTTCGAAACGGTGCTGAAGGTGAGCTTGTAGTTTCCAGCAGCGGACTTGACGTTGTTCATCACGTCCTTGGTAAGCAGGTTGTCGGATACTACCACGCTTATGTCCGACGTGGAGGTGCTCCACAGAGCCGCCATACTGCCGTTGAGAAGTTTTTTTCTGTTGAATTGGGTCTGGTTCGCTATATCGTTGACCTGCTGCACCAACTGCTCTATCTCGTCCTGAATGTGCCCCCTGTCTCCGGACGTGAGGACGTCGTTGGCCGCCTGGACCGACAGTTCCCTCATCCTCTGGATCATGGAATGGATCTCGTTCAGTCCGCCCTCGGCGGTCTGAAGCAACGATATTCCGTCCTGAGAGTTCATTGCGGCCCGATCCAGCCCCTTTATCTGAGCCCGCATCTTCTCCGAGATGGCCAGTCCCGCTGCGTCGTCGGAGGACGAGTTGATCCTCAGCCCCGTGGATAACCGTCTGGTGGTCTTTTCAAGACGGCCGTTGACCTTAGATAGCGCGTTGTGTGAAATCAAAGAAGCTATGTTCGAATAGATACGCAACCTCCACACCTCCATGCAAAAGGACACAAGACTTCCCTGTCTCGTAGAAAAATTATAAGACTAGATAAAACGGATACGATATATTTGTATCATCCCATCAGTTTTTCGACTACTTGAATAAGTCCTAAATGAATGGTCCGAAAGACCCTGAGAAAAAGGGAACTAAGAATAGATAACTACCCTCTAGTGTGAGTCAACTCCTTTTATTTTCGGCAAAAAAAACTTAAACCATGAGAGAAAAGGCGAATAAAGCTTCGATGTTGTCATGTAATTAACGAATTCCTCTGCATCCTGATTCCATCCTCGCCGTCGCCGTAATATCCCGGCAAGATGGCTCCTTGGACGAAACCGTTTTTTTGGTAAAGAGCTCTGGCCCCTGAATTGGAGACTCTCACGGTAAGGCCGACCCCACGGCATCCCCACTCCTCCCCTATGGCGTAGGCGGAACAGAGAAGCTGCTCTCCTATACCGAACCTTCGCCAATCGGGCGAGACCGCCAGTTGCATGATCCATACCAGTTTTCTTCTTCGCTCGAGGGCGATAAAGCCCAGAAGGATATCTTTTTTGAAAGCACCCATGTACACCATCTCTCCCGAACGGTTTCTGAGATCGTCCATAACAGAGGGCAAAGGCCAGGGATTCCGATTGGAACGAAGGTCTATATCGACTATAGCTGGGCCGTCTTCCGGTCCACAAAAATCGATGTCGAAAAGGATCATAAAACTCCTCCTAACGGAAAAGAAAAAGGGCGAGACCCCGAAGGCCCGCCCTTTGCGTCCAACTAAAATAACCTAAAGATCCCTGACTATCATCTGATCCCTCTCGGGACCTACCCCTATAATGGAGACGGGGACGCCGGTTTCCTCCTCGATGTAGCGGACGTAAGCTCTAGCCGCCTCGGGCAGATCGTCGAAATCCCTGACCGAGGAGATATCCTCGTCCCAGCCCGGGAAAGAGCGGTATACCGGCTCGACTCCGTTGAGATAACGGACGTTCCCGTTGAATTCGGTCCTGTCCTTCCCGTTCGATCGATAGGCCACGCAGACCTTAACCTCTCTGAGCCCGGTCAGTACATCCAGTTTGGTCAGGGTAATGTGGGTCATACCGTTGATCCTTACGGCATAGCGCAGGGCGACCATATCGAGCCAGCCGCATTTTCTGGGACGTCCGGTAGTAGCGCCGTACTCTCCGCCTCTATCCCTCAGATACTGTCCGGTGTCTCCTTTATCCTCCGAGGGGAACGGCCCCTCTCCTACCCTGGTGAGATAGGCCTTCACCACGCCATAGACCTTCTCCACGTAATGGGGAGCCACTCCCAGGCCTACGCAACCTCCGGCTGAGGTGGGGCTGGAACTGGTCACCATAGGATAGGTCCCGTGGTCCACGTCCAGAAGGGTACCCTGAGCACCCTCAAGCAAAACGGTCTGTCCCTTGTTCAGGGCATCGTTTATGACCAGAGAAGCGTCATCCACGTAAGGCGCCAGAGATTTACCCCAGCTCAGGGCCTGACGGTATATTTCGTCGAAAGAGAGGGGAGTCTCGTCGTATATCTTGGTGAAAAGAAGGTTTTTCTCGTCCAGATTGGACTCCAGCTTCTCCCTCAGAGCCTCGGGGTCCAGCAGGTCCTCGACCCTTATCCCGCAACGGTTGTATTTGTCCACATAGCAGGGACCGATCCCCCTGCCGGTCGTGCCTATCTTGCTACCCTGATCCCTACTTGCCTCCTGAGCCTGATCAAGCTTCTTATGGTAGGGCATCACCACGTGGGCGGAACCGCTTATGACTAATCGGGAACGGTCCTCTCCCTTTTCCTGAAGCTCGGATAGCTCGTTTAAAAGCTGCTCGGGATCCAGCACCACTCCGTTGCCTATGACGCAGGTCTTACCCGAATACAGCATTCCCGAGGGAAGCAGGTGAAAGACGTGTTTCTCGCCCTCCACGATCACCGTGTGTCCGGCGTTGGCGCCTCCCTGATACCGGGCGAACACGTCCACCCGGTCTCCCAGAGAGTCGACGACTCGTCCCTTTCCCTCGTCGCCCCACTGGGCACCTATGATGGCTTCTACTTTTCCCTTCAAGGCAATTGCCTCCTAACTGGAGTGATAACTCCTGGTCCGACTCTTCACCGGACAACCGAGCTATAATAACCTCTCCCATCGATCGGCGCAACCTTAACCTCCTGCTACCGCGACTTAACTAACCAGCGACATCCCCCGAAAGAGCGGGTATAGAAGCTCCCCTGATAAGGGCTTCCAGGGTCTCTATTCCCTTTTTGAGCTGGTCGTCCTTGTCGTGCTCTCTGGACCACTCCCCGTCGACCTCTATGTCGGGAGATATGCCGATATGGTCTATGACCGTGCCGTTAGGGGTATGATATCGGGCGATGGTAACGTATATGGCGGAGCCGTCTATCAGGTTGAACAGAGTCTGGACCGAACCCTTGCCGAAGGTCTTCTTGCCGACCAAGACGGCCCTGCCTCTGTCCCTTACGGCTCCGGCCACTATCTCCGACGCGCTGGCGCTTCCCTCGTTGACCAACACCACCAGGGGAAGATCTGTCAAAACCCCGTCTGTGGCGTAAAGCTCCTCGTTGGCCCGCTCGACCCTTCCCTTTGTTCCGACCACAAGACCGCCATCCAAGAACATATCGGAGATCTCCACCGCAGCGTTCAAAAGGCCACCGCCGTTGTTTCGAAGATCCAGAATCAGACCTCTGGCTCCTTCGTTCTTCAGATCTATCACGGCCTTACCCAAATCCGAAGGGCTCGTGTCTTTGAACTGGGACAGGCGGACATAGCCAATATCGTCGCTGAGCATTTCAAAACGGACGGACTTGAGCTTTATCTCCTCTCGGACCATCTCCTTCTTCAGAAGATCCGACTCTCCCTCTCTACGTATCCAGACCGTGACGGGTGTACCGGGCTCTCCTCTAAGTGAATCCACCACCTCGTGTAGATCCCAGCCTATTACCATCTCATCCCCTATTTTCACTATCTGATCCTGGGGCTTCAGTCCGGCTCTATCCGCCGGGGTATCCTCTATAGGACTTATGACCAGGATGGCCCCATCCCTCTGGCCTATATATATGCCAAGACCGCCGTATTTGCCCCGAAGATCCGTCTGCTCCTGTTCGAGCTGTTCGGGATCTACGAACCTCGTATAGGGATCACCCCAGGCAGAGACCATACCGTCCATGGCACCATAAAGGAGATCCTTCTCCATGACGTCGTCGCTCGCCGCATCTACCTGATAGGCCTCTATGATGGCTCTGGCCTGCTTCATCAGCCAAAGGGAATCAAGGTCGAAAGGTGCCACCCTGTCGAGATCTCCTCCGTCTCGAGCTTGAGCGGCGACTATGCCCGAGACCAAGGCGGCTCCTATCAGAATCCCCAACAATATCTTTCTAGAGTTTTTCCACATAATCATGTCCTCCGTTCAAACTACAGATACTTCAAGGGATCCCTGGCATCTCCGTTGACCCTGACCTCGAAGTGAAGGTGAGGACCGGTAGCCACCCCGGTATCGCCGACGTTTCCTATGGGCTGACCGTCCGAGACCCTCTGTCCTTCGGAGACTAGAATCCTGCTGAGATGGGCGTAGACGGTTGAAAAATTCCCTCCGTTATCCAGTATAACTATCTGTCCGTACCCCCTCAGCCATCCGGCGTACAGGACATCTCCCTTCCCCGCGGCTCTGACCGTAGTTCCCTTGGGAGCGGCTATATCTATTCCGGTATGGACCGTCTTGGTCTTGAATACCGGATGAACCCTGGTTCCGAAACGGCTGGTAAGCTTGCCCTTAACGGGCCAGCGAAACTTGCCCTTATGGGGCGGCAACGGAGCCTGCCCACCGTCTCCGTCTTTGTCGGATCGGGCAAGTTCCTGTTTCGCTCTTATATAGGACTTGATCTTTGCCCTGATCTCTCTCTGGTCCTCCTCCGCCTCCTTGACGCTCTGTTGATAGGCGGAGCGATTTTCCCTCAACTTCTTCAAGAGCCCGTTTCTCTCGGCGATCGCCGACTCCAGACGCCGTTTCTGGACCGCCAGATCCTTCTTCTTGGCCTGAAGGTCCCTCTCCCTGGAGGACAAGCCCTCCACCAACTCCTGGATCCTCAGGTTTTCCCTCTCCACCTCGCCGATCAACTCCTCGTCCTGAGCCGCCAGCTTCCGAAGCAGATGACCGGTATTCATCGCATCGGCCACGTTCTGAGAGGACAACAGAAGATTCAACTCCGCCGTACCTCCGAATTTATATATTGTAACCAACCTCTCGGCGAGAAAACCTTTGATCTTCTCTATCTCTTTTTCCAGTCGAGAGATCTCCTTCTCCATCTCGGATATCTCCCTCAGGATTTTTTTCCTCTTCAGTTCCAGAAGGGATATGCTCTGTTCCGCCACCTGCCTCTTCTGATCGAAGCGAGCTAACTCCTGAAGGTAGGCGGCCTCCCTCTTCTTGGACGCATTTATAAGTTCCTGCTGGTGTTTTACCTGGCGCTCCAATATCGCCATATGGTTCTCCTCTTCCCTTATCCGACGATCAAGTTCCTCCGCCGTCATGGCGGCCCAGGACGACGTTGATGTGGCGAGCAAGACCAGAAGGAGTAAATAAAAGACACTCAACGTTTTTTTCATGATCAAACCTCTGTTTACATAGGCCTCATGGCCTGACGGATGAAACGGCTCACCGCCATCCAACTGCAAAGCCATCCCACCACTACACCGGTTCCCAACAAGATTCCATAGAGCCTGTACAGTACGTCCCAATCGGTTACGAATCGAAGCAGGGGAAGGGCGGTAGAGATCGAAGTTATTACATCTCCGTAAAAAAGATGTATGATTCCTATGGCCACTAAGGACCCGCCCAATCCGAGAAAAACTCCCTGGAGGACGAAAGGAAGAGCCACATAGAGTCTAGTCGCACCGACTAACAGCATAACCGATATCTCCTGCTTTCTGGAATAAACCGCTATGCGGATAGTGTTGAACAGCACCAAAGCGCTGACGACAACGGCTATGATCAGCACCACCACCGCGACCCTTCCAGACAGCTCGGAGACCCTGGCGAGTCGTTCCGCCAGAGCGCCAGCATAGACGACGTCATCAACCGAGGGCTGAGAGAGAAGTTCCCGAACGATAGAGGGAACATCCTGGGCCTTTTTGGCCCCTATATCGACAGTCCAAGGCAGGGGGTTCTTGCCGAGCAAAGTGACGGCCTTGGCCTGATTCCCGAGCTTGGCCTTAAGCTTCAAGAGGGCGTCGTCCGGCGAGATCACCTTGATGGAAGACACCCAGGGGAGTCCCCTCATGGCATCCGCCACCGCCCGGCACTCCTCCACCGAATCCACGAAAGCCTGGATGGTGAGGTCACCCTCTATCGACGAGGTCACCTGTTTTATGTTCAAGGAAAATAACGCGGTCGCTCCGACCAGAAAGAAAACGGCGGAGGCGGTCAAGAGGGTAAGAAAGCTGACCCCCCAATGGGAACCCATCGTCCTGAACGTGTCCCTGAGAGCATATCTAAAGGTCGCCATCGTTTCGATATTTACCCCCTCTCTCGTCTCTGACGAGACGGCCTTCGTGAAGCTCCACGACCCTCTGTCTATAGGAGTCCACCAAAGAACCGTCGTGGGTAGCGACTATCACGGTGGTCCCAGCGGCATGAATGGAAAGCAGCAGCTTCATGACGTATTCGGCGGTATGGGCATCCAGGTTGCCGGTGGGCTCGTCGGCCAGGAAAAGAGCGGGAGAGCCGACTATCGCCCTGGCTATGGCAACCCTCTGCTGCTCCCCACCGGAAAGTTGGGGGGGCCTGAGATTACGTCTATGCCACATCCCAACTCGGTCCACGGCCTCGTCCGCCCGGGTCTTCACCACTCTGGGGGGTAACCCCATTGCCTCTAGAGTAAAGGCCACGTTTTCCCTGGCGGTGAGGTGGGGCAGAAGCTTGAAATCCTGAAAGACGACTCCTATGTCCCTCCTGTAATGGGGCAACCGGCCTCGTCTCAACCTCCTTACGTTCACGCCACCAACGGAGATCTGCCCTCTGCTGGGACGGACCTCCCTGGTTATCATCCTCAACAGGGTGCTCTTGCCCGAGCCGGTCTCCCCTATGAGATACACGAAATCCCCTTTGGGAATCGAGAGATAGAGGTCGCTTATGGCCATTATGTCCGGTTTGAACACCTTGGTAACGCCGGCCATCCTTACGTCCATACTATCGCCTCCTCATCGTCCACGCCTCCACGGCAGCCCCCACTATCTGCTGATACGTAAGGCCGTAATACTCCAGAAGCTCATTGGGAGAGCCGCTTTGCCCCGGTCTATCGTCTACGGACACAAAACGGACGGAGACGGGATAAAGGCGACACAGCATCGAGGCGACGGCCTCGCCCAATCCCCCTCTGGAGGAGTGCTCCTCCGCCACCACGCAGCATCCCGTACGATGGACCGAACCCAGAATGGACCTCTCCGGTAGAGGAGCCACCGAATGACAATCTATAACCTCCGCCGATATGTCCTGCTGTTTAAGGATGGCGGCTGCCTTGAGAGATTCGTGAACCATGATACCACAGGCGCATATGGTCACGCCTGTCCCCTCAACCAGAGGGATAGATACGTTTATGGCGTCCTTCACAGTCGAATCGTCGTACAGGTACTCCATCGGCTCCCCGGTCAATCTAACATAGGCCGGTTTGGAGGTCGCGGCTATCCTTCGCAATATGGCCTCCGCCGAGACGCAGTCCGACGGGACCTCCACCGAGACTCCCGGCAAAGACCTCGTGAGGGCCAGGTCCTCCAGCATCTGAGCGACGGCGCCGTCCTCTCCGGCCGACACCCCCCCGTGTGAGACTACCATCTTGACGTTAAGTCCCGGAATGGCAACAGCGGTACGTAAAGCGTCGTATCCTCGTCCAAGCAGCCTGGCAGCGGTAGAGAACAACCACACGTGCTTTCCCGCCGAGGCCATCCCGGCGGCTGTGGCTACAGCGTCCAACTCGGCCATGCCCAGGTTGATGTACCTGTCGGGAAAGGACCCGGAAAAACGGGTAAGCCAGTTGGAGGCCACATCGGCATCCAGAATGACGAGATCTGCGTCGTCGGACCCCAGAGAGACGAAGACTTCGTCCAGAAGATCCATCATAATTCTATCGCTCATCTCTATCTCCGTTTCCAAGCTCCTCCAGAGCCCTTTCCGTCTCCATCCTCGAAAGGCCCGAATCTTTTTTACGTCCCTCTTCGAAAAAGGATACTCCCTTGCCGCGCATGGTCTTCGCTATGATCACCGAGGGACGACCGTTTTTATCTCTTATCGAGGAAAAAGCGGCGTCCAAACTGGAAAAATCGTGGCCATCCGCCGACGCAACGTTCCATCCGAAGGAGCGAAATTTATCCTCCAGCGGCTCCAACCTCTTTATCGAGTCGACCGGCCCCCCCATCTGGTCGCCGTTTTTATCGACCACCAGAGTGACAGAGTCCAAGGCCATATGAGAGGACGTCATCGCCGACTCCCACAGAGATCCCTCCTGAAGTTCGCCGTCACCGATCACACAGAAGACCCTGCCCTTTAAACCATCCATCCTCATGGACAGGGCTACTCCGTTTGCTATACCCAGGGCCAGTCCGGGCGCTCCGGACGACACGTCCACCCCGGGAGTCCTGGATCCGTCGGGACGTCCCTGAAGCAGGGCTCCGAGTCTCCTGAAATTCCAAAGAGCCTCTCTCTCGAAAAACCCCCTATGGGCAAGCACGGCGTATAACCCGGGACAACCATGTCCCTTGCCCATGATAAGACGATCTCTGTCTCTGGTCTTGGGGTTCTTTGGGTCCACATCGAGCTCCATTTCGTAAAGATACACCAATATATCCAACACCGACAGAGCGGAGGCGACGTAGCCCGATCTGGCGTTACCCACCATCCTTACGACGTCCTTTCTTATGGACATCGCAAGAGCTTCCAGACTAGAGATCATCCTCTAAACACCTCCTGCCAGGAATCCCTGAAAGTCTCCGACACGCCTTTTCGGCAACGATCTATCCAGGCTCGATTAGGGACCACGGTATCGGGGAAAGGACCGACACCGTCCCAAAGAGGGTAGCCGACGGAGCGTCCGAAGTCCACCACCTTGGGATCGTAGGGGACCGCCGTTCCGGGAAGCCCGGCCAGAGACGATAACAGACAGAAATGCAGCCTCATGCCGATTGAAGCGAAGCCGGAGCCCCACACTGGATCGTCCGCCCCCTTTGGCTCCACCACGTCGGAGACTGGCAAAACCCCGTCTTTATCGAGACGCTCCAAGAGATCCCTATCCTGTCCACACATGGCCACTCCTACGACGGGAAGCCCCTTGCGTTCGGCATAATCGGCGATAGCTCCGGCGGCCCGGAACTCCAGATCACCATTCCAGGGCCTCAGGTTCACCAAAAGAGAATTGCCTCGTCCTTGGGGTACGTTCAAAGACATCACCGGATCGGGGCATCTCTTCGCCGGTATGCCCATTCTTGCAGCCTCGGCCATGGAGTGATCGTCCCTCAAGGCCACTACGGAACAGGCCATCAAGGCAAAAGAGCTTATCCTTCGCCCCAAGGAAGACCGGAAAGGTCCCAGAGAATTGCCGAACAGCCAAGGGGCACACCCTGCCGCTCTGGAGATCGCGACCACCCCTCCGTAATAAAGTACGGAACGGAGGCTCGTGACGTCCTGAAACAAACCTCCACCGCCAAACAGACAGTTATGAGACGAGCGACAAGCCCTCCAGACCTCGGTCAAAGACCACCTGTCGAAAGCAGTGACCCCGTGGAACGAGGATGTGCCCTCCGTATCGCCGGACAACACCGCTACACGGTCTCTATCGACTCCTACCGACTCGAGCTCCTTCAGAACGGCGGCCAGCAAAAGCTCGTCTCCCAGGTTCCCCATTCCATAGTAACCGCATATCAGGGAGACGAACCGTCTTCTCACGCCTCGACACCTCTTCCAAACTTCATGATAAACGGCAGGAAACAGAACCTAAGGACCACTATCGCCGCCAATCCCAGCAAAATACCGGTCCACCAACCGTTGAACACCCGGAGGAAAGTGATGTAAAGAGCGGTATGGAAATGACAGAAAGTGTTCACCAAAGAGGAGAAAGCCACCGTGGCTCCCAGCCTCAGGACCTCCCTGTATCTGGGGATCCAATCGTGCCTTCGAACGTAAAACCACAGCATCAGACAGGGATACCCCAGAAATGCCTCCTTGGTCCTGGGGCGGGCCACCAACAGATCCTCCAAGGCGTCCCTCATGGCTATCTCCCATCCAGGAACGGAGCTCACGTTGCCGCTTCTGAATACCATCAGCCCCGCCGCGGCGACGAGGAAACCGGCTATAAAGATCTCCCCCCATATGGGAGGACGTCCCATAAGCTCTCCGAGATTCTCAGGATGGACCTTTCTGTGAAGATCGTGGAACAGGACCACCAGAATGGGAAGGAAAAGGGTCAGTTTAACCCCGGAAAAAGGCATCAGCCTCATCATATAAAGAGGAGCGCTGTGGAACGATCCCACCGCCATCCCGCCCAATATAGCCACTAGAGGCCCGGCGATCAAGGCTCGCCCCGGTTTTTTCCAGCCCTCCAAAGCTATGAGAACCGCCTCGGACGCTACGAAAGCGGTGGTAAATCCTCCGATCAGCTTGGCCGCCACAGGCATCCTCAACGAGATCAAAGCGATGAAGACCGACAACAACGTAAACGACAGGACCGCCTTTATAGATACCTCGTCCTCGACGCCGTTGAACCTTCTAACCAAACCCCATAACGTCAAAAGACATATGAGCACCATGGACAAAGCCCCGGTAGGAGAGGATCCCCAATCGGGCATGGGAGACGGCCATCTGTCGTCTATTCCCCTACCGGCAAGCCGACTCCTCAGCTTCGATATGTCGGAACAATAGCGTTTAAGAGGGTCTATACCTCCTCCGAGAGGATCCACCCTGAAGAGCAAAAGCGAAACCGATCTCTCCACGGCGGCTCGAACCATACGATCGACCATGGTCTTTCTATCGATTCGCCGAGACATGACCTCCTCGTCGGTCACGCTATGCAGCGATAGTATCCTCGGCCACACTGACCACTGTAGCGGCTTATCTCCTATCTGGCGGGAAAATTCCACCTGGGTCACGAAGAGATTTCTCTCCCTAACGAGGGCGGCCACCCCCTTTATGTCAGGGTAACCCGCCACGATCTCCCCGGAAGGCGAAATCCCCACCACGTTGGGAAACCTCTCGCATATCAGCTTTAAAGGATTCACCACTGTTTCGGAGGATTGGGTTCCGACCGGAGCGGGACGATATATCACCGGCAGAGAGAGCTTCGCCGCCATCTCCAGGCCTCTCAGATCCGGCAATATTCCTCTGGCGGAAAGGGTCTGTCTGGAAAAGGGGACAACGAAAACCGACTTGTCATCCACCGACGAAGAGCTTCCGTGGGGAAAACGAAGGGATAAAAAATCCCTCCAGGTGTCGGCATAAGCCCCTTTAGAGTCGAACATCAGGGCCGTTCCCGCAAGGCCTTCGGGCAAAGAGGTAAGGGCCTTGACTGGCAGATCCTCCAAGGGACCGTACCACAGGGGGAGTTCACCGTTTTCCAGCTCGTCTCCGGTAAACTCCCCTATCATTATCCCTCTGGAACCGGAATCCACCAACATCTTAAGTGTCTTCTCGACGGAATTACCCGACTCAACCGCAAGGGATGGAATCTGTACCCAATCCACCAGAATCACCGAAGAACGCCTGTTCTTCTCCACGTTCCAACGGGACAAAAGACCTGGAAGACTGAGTCCGAAAACGACCACACAGATCAACGCGAAGAAACGGCGCCATGAAAAACGCATCACATCACCTTCCATTGCTCAACCAGGGGAAATCCAAGATCATCCAACATCTTCGACACCAGATAGAGAGGCAGTCCCATCACGTTGAAGAAATCGCCTCTTATCCCCTCCACCATAAGGGCACCCACCCCCTGTATCGCATAGGCCCCGGCCTTATCCGCTCCCTCTCCGGTAGCCTGATAGGCCTCTATTTCATCTCTGGAAAGAGACCTGAAAAGAACGTAGGACCTTTCGAACCGGGATATCCGCCCCACGGGGGAAACCAGGGCGACACCGGTAATAACCTGGTGCTCCCTTCCCGACAACGACTCGACCATCTCGATACCGTGTGAGACGGACTCGGGCTTCCCCATCACCCTTCCGTCCAATACAACCACTGTATCGGCGGCCAGAACAAGCTTTCCTTCATTGTGACAGGCAACGGCATCGGCCTTCTTCAGAGCCAGCCTACGGACCATATCCTCCGGAGCCTCGCCCTGGAGGGATACCTCCTCCACGGATGGGACCTCCACGATAAAGGGCCAGCCCAACATGGAGAGCAACTCCCTTCTCCTAGGGCTTCCGGAAGCCAGGATGATTTTATCCACGGCCTCACCTCCCCAAAAACACGGAGACGAGCCCCAGGATAACGCAATAGACGGAGAAACCTCTCCAGCGCCCCAGGGTCACCACCTTACGAAGCAGAGAAAGAGCCCCGTAACCGGACAGCCCGGCGACCAAGACCCCCAAGAACCAGCCGCTGGGCATGGAAGACGTAGTGAAATCCGCCAATTCCAGTATAGACGCACCCAATATAGCAGGGAGGGACAGCAAAAAGGAAAAGCGAAAAGCCTCCTCGGAGGACAGTTTCAGCCCCAGCCCCGCCACTATGGTCGAACCGGACCTGGAGATCCCGGGGATCACGGCCAGTCCCTGGGCCAGGCCTATCGTAGCTCCGCCCAACACCGTCACCCGACCGGTTCCCCGGGGAAGGAGAGAGGCCACCCAGAGTAACCCTCCGGTGAAGACGAGAGCCACCCCAACAGCAAAAACGGAGGTGGAAAGTCTCTCCACCAGAGGCTTGAGAGGCAAACCGAGGACAACGGTCAGGACGGTACCGGCTATCATCGCCCATCCTACGATCCATCCCGGTTTACCTCGGCTTTCCGTATTGACAAGACCGGAAAACCACTGTCCCCCAAGCTCCAGAACGTCTTTTCTGAAATACACGACTGTCGCCAACATCGTGGCACAGTGAAGAGCTATATCGAACGCCAGAACTGGCTCCTTCCAACCGAGAAAGTTCTGGGCCAAGGCGAGATGCCCCGAGCTGCTGACCGGAAGGAACTCGGTGAGTCCCTGGATCAGACCGAGCAACAGCGAATGGATCATCTATCGAGAACCGTGATCAAAGGTATAACCCTGGGACTGGTGCCGGCATACTTTCGAAGCAGCTCACGACAGCGTCCCCTGACCTTGTTCTCCAAAACCTCTACGGTAACTCCTCTCTGGGAAGAGGCTTTTTTGACCGTGTGCCTTATAGCATCGGAAAACTCTTTTCTCATGTGCTCCGCATCGTGGAGGTGCATAAAACCACAGCTCTCGAACATCGGGTCGGACAAAAGCTTGAACCTGCGATCGAGCGTCATAGAGACAACCAAAACGCCGTCCTCGGCCAGATCTTTTCTCTCTCTCATGACGCTGCTCTCCAACTCGCCGAAGGCGAGACCGTCGACCAGCACGGCGCCAGCCTGCACCTTGCTCTTGGCCTGAGCCGATTTATCCGTTATGGAGAGCACGTCGCCGTTATCCATAACAAAAGTATTCTTGACCGGAACACCCACCTGATTGGCCAGCTGAGCATGGCGAACCAACATCCGGTACTCTCCGTGAATCGGGACGAAATACTTGGGCCTCACCATGCTCAGCATCATCTTCAACTCTTCCCTGGAGGCATGACCCGACACGTGGGTGCCCCAGCTTTTCTCGTAGATAACCTCACAGCGACACCGAAAAAGCCGGTTCACCATGTTGCTCACCATCTTCTCGTTACCTGGAACCGGGGTGGCGAAAACGGCCACCACGTCCTTGGGGCCGAGCTTGACCCTGTGATGCTCCCCCTTGCTCATAAGCATCAACCCTGAAAAAGGCTCACCCTGACTGCCGGTGGTAACCAAGACCAGCCTATTATGGGGAACTTTGTCGATATCCTGCAAAGGGACCATCATATCGTCGGATATCTGAAGATACCCCAGCCTACGGGCCAGGTCGACGTTGTTTATCATGCTCCTTCCGGCAAAGGCTATCTTACGGTTGAACCGAGCAGCTACGTCCGCGACCTGCTGCACCCTGTGCAGGTTGCTGGAAAAAGAGGATATTATCACCCTTCTGTTCCGCTGCTCTCTGAAAAGCCTCTCCAAAGTGCCGGATATAACGCTCTCCGACTGGGTAAACCCCTCCTTCTCCACGTTGGTGGAGTCGGACATCAAGGCCAATACGCCTTTCTTCCCCAACTCGGCGAAGGCGCTGTAATCGGTGATCCTTCCGTCCACCGGAGTCGGGTCCAGCTTGAAGTCTCCCGTATGGATGACTGTCCCTATAGGGGTCTCTATAGCCAAAGCTACTCCATCGGGAATTGAATGACACACCGGAATAAACGAAATGGAGAAACGACCGAGTTTGATCTTATCTCCAGCCTTGATCTCCTTAAACTTAGGTTTGTAATCCGGTCTGGCCTCTTCCAAACGGTGAGAAGCCATGCCCAAGGTCAACTTGGTGCCGTAAACCGGAACGTCCAGACCGGGTAGCACGAAGGGAAGAGCACCTACGTGATCCTCGTGTCCATGGGTAAGGAGAATACCCTTAACCCTCTCCTTGTTGGCCTCCAGATAGGTAGTGTCGGGAATCACGAAATCTATTCCCAACATCTCCTCCTCCGGGAACATAAGACCGCAGTCGATCACGATCATATCCTCCCCGAACTCCAGGAGGTACATATTCTTCCCGATCTCTCCTATTCCACCCAGGGGTATAAACCTCAGCGTACCGTCCTTCGGCCTCGTCCCCTTCCCGGGCCTTTTTCTCCTTCTGGGACGTCCCTTACCTCGGCTCGTGCCGCCTCTTCCACCGTCTCCACGGCCCGCCTGTCCTTTTTCTAACTGGTTATCGTTCTGTGCTTTATCCTGTGTAGTCACGTCGAATCACGACCTCCATATTCAGTAAAATAAACCATGGTCGGACAATCCGACCCCTTGTTATTCCCTTCTTTTTTTGGTTATTGCAGCCCTGTCGAGATTGTCTCATTCCCGAGTATCTGATAAAATTGCCTTTCAACGACAACAGCCTATCGAGGAGGTTTCAGCCTTGAGCGACAAAACTGCCGTCAGCGACAGAATCGAGATGACAAAAGAGGGATACGATCAACTCTACGAGGAACTCAAACGCCTCAGGAGCGAGGAGCGATACGTCGTCGCCCAGAGGATAGAGGAGGCCCGGTCTTTCGGAGATCTCAGCGAAAACGCCGAATACGCCGCGGCCAAGGACGAACAGGCAAAACTGGAAAGCCGCATACAGAGACTCGAGTACCATCTCAGCAAGGCTCAGGTAATAGATTCGTCGAGCCTGGACGGAAGCCATGTAGCCCTCGGGACTACCGTAACCATCGAGGACATCGGCAACAAGAAGACCTTCAGCTACTCCATAGTGGGCTCAGAGGAAGCAGACCCTAAAAAGAGCAAGATCTCCTCGGTAAGTCCGGTAGGACAGGCTCTCATGGGCAAACACCCCGGAGAAGAGATCAGCGTAAAAGTTCCAAATGGCATGAGGAAACTCCGCGTATTGGAGATCCAGGTAAACTGATCCACCGAAAAATGATACGACTACAGAGACAAAAGACCTGCCGAGAGGCAGGTCTTTTTCTCTCAGTCTTTCGGTAAATCCCGAGGTTCCTCGAAAGGATCGTCCAACTCGTTATCGCCGAACCTCACGGTATTGTCAGGAAAGGCCGTAAGCTGGAAACTCAGCGAAGCCCAATCGTCATCGTCATGCCGATTGTCCCTGTATGTCAATATCCACTTAAAACAACAGTTGTTCTGATAGGTCAGCTGATAGGCGATCTCGTCCATCCGGCTCCGGTCCAGATCGTAGGCTCCGGTCAGCCTAAGCCTGAATGTATCCGAAAGGGAGAACCCGAAACGCTGGTATATAAGCTCCTCCTCGTCGTAGTCGTCCCAGCTGTCCGAATCGTCGTCGGTCTCCACCAACGCGAAAGGAGAGCGACCGTCAACCCATCTCCTGACGTAAGCGGTACCGGCCTCGAAGCCGGATTCCGACCTGTAGACCGCCCCTACCGATGCATCGGTCACCTTCTGGCTATCGTTTACATCTGCGTCATAGCTGAAATCCCTGTAGGCCAACCTCCAGAAAGGTTCCCATCTGCCGGTGTCACGACCTATTTTTCCGTAAAGCTCGCCGCCCCATCCGAAACGTTCCATCTCAGGAAGGCCCTTGCCGGTCTCTTCATACCTTCCCCACTGAACTCCCATCCTAAAATACTGTCTCTCGTCGGAAGAAAACCTCCACCAGGGAGAATGAAGGGATAACTCGGGCATCCTCCACAGGGTGGTCTTGTAGGTACGACCGGAGTGCAGCTCCTCCTTCAGAGCCTCTCTCTGGGTCCATCGGCCGTCCAGAGTCCAACCGTCGTTCTCCGCCACGAAGCCCCAGGAAGGGCGATATTCCTTTCTGTCCGAGGTAGATTCGTATTCCCATGCGGTCTCGCCGTATATCCTCAACCAGGGAGCAAGCTCCTGGTCTATCCTTCCGGACCACTCCAGCCCCTCGTCGGACCATCCCATAACCGAGAGTGACAGTTGACCGCGATCCCAGTAGAAGGGGCCGGAAAGTCCCAGACCAACTCCCTTGTCAGAGTCGTATCCCAACTTTGGCATAAACGAATTGCCCTCGCCGTGCTCCTGAAGATCTACCCTGTAGTCAAAGGGATAGGTAAACAACAGAGATTCACCTATATACACCTGAGGAGAATTCACCACAACCCTCTCGTCCGGGATGAGGATCAACCTCTTGGCCTTGAGACGATAATGGGGATGGGGGGCCGAACAGGTTGTCACGGAGACCCCCTCCCAACGTCCTATGGCCTCGTCGTCCGACAAGGCTCTGGTCTTCTTGGGCAACCAACCCTTTCGACGTGCGGCCGCCACGGTGGAGACCTCCATCTTCTCTCCTTTTATGTAGACGAACTGATCAGACTCGGACAGAGGTACTGCCGACGAGGTCTCATAAAGAGCCCCTTCCCTGGTGGTCAAGTCGAACTCGGCCCTCTGCCCTCTCAAGACCTTGCCTCCAGAGATCAAGGTAACTCCCTTGCCCTCCATGGAATAGGCCTTGACCACGTTTCCAACCGTATCCATCTCCATTTTATCGGCAAACATCCTGACACCCTTGTACTTCAGAGCAGCGTTACCCTCGGCAACGGCTACGCCACTGGCCTCGTCGAAAGACAGCTCATCGGCGTTCAGAGAGGCCGCTCCTTCGTCCTCGTCCAAAGCCCATAGAGGGCATGCTATAAGCATAAGGACCACTATCGCCCAGATCCACCTTCGTGCCACCATACCATAACCCCCTCCTGGACGACGACCCCTTCGGAGGGAGACGCCTCTGCGCTTTTTCCCGTCAGACTGTAACGATCCCCCGATATGGTCAAGCCATCCGGAAAGGACCAACGATCAGAAGACGCTCCACCCCAAAAGATGACGGGAGCGACCCAATCGAAATTCTCCTTTTTTTCCTCGAAAACCCCGCTACCGTTCCGCAACACCAATCGATCTCCGGAGCTATCGTACTCTCCTTCGGGAGATGTCAAGGTCCACACGGAACCGTTCGGCCCTATACGGTTACCGGCAACGTCCTTTAAGTCCCCTATTCCGCCTTTCTTGCTCACCGAACGGACCAGAAAAGTCCAGAGATCTCCGGATAGGCTTCTCCTGAGAGTCACGTCCTTGAGCTCGACAGCTCCAACACCTCCGGCAGGCTCTTCAACCTCAAGATAATCGAGATTGAGATCACTATAGAGCATATAGGAAAAACCTAAAATAACCGCTATTATCGTCGAAAACCATAAAAATCTACCAGACAATCCAGAGACGACCTTCCTCCGATACCACGGTCAGAACCTCGCTCTGAAGAACCCTTATCAAAACCAATTTTTGGGCCACCGACACCTTGACCTTGTCCCCATCGAGCCACTTCAGCTTGTAACCGTCTTCCAGACACCAGCGCAGAGGGGAACCGTTCGCCCTTTTTGAAAAAGTATCTTTATCCCCTCTAGAGGACGGAGACAACATCTCGTACATCGTCGAGGTATCGCCTTTGGCCCATAGAGCCAGAAAAGCCTCCACCAGAGAATCACGGGACATCTCCAACCCCGCAGGGTTCGGATCGTCTTCGGACATTATCGCCTCCGAGAGATCCGCCGACAACGCCATCGAGTCACCTGAGGACACTTTCGGTATCTCCACCGGTTCGGGTTTCTTCGTCAGAACCGGTCCGGGTCCAAGCCAGGCAGGAGGCTCGGTATCCACCGTCGGTTCCTCGACTCTCTTCGATTCCTTTTCCGCCTTTTCCGGTTTCGGCTTCGCTACCGGAACATCCACCTTACCCCCCGAAGAGGTTAAGACCGTCTCTGTCTCCACAGGGGGAAGCTCCACGATCCTCTGTTTCGCCTCACCTACGTCGTTCGACGAAGGCTCTCCAACGGAGGAAAACCCCTTAAAGGCGAATCTCTGTTCTCTATAGACCCCTAGCCCCTTGAGGGAAAGGACGAAACCGTCCTTCTGTTTGGGAAAAAACACCAATCCCTGGACCACCCCCGTGATGGGCTGATCCAACTTATCCTCGTAGGAAAGGGGGGGTATAACATCCCCTCCTTCGGCTATCATCAGGAGGTTTTCCGACATAGGACTCAAGCTCAAAGGCTTGGGCCCGAAATGATATACCGTGACAAGAAAGGGCTCGGACTGTCCTATCCTCAGCTGTTCCCTGAACGACCGGAGATACTCCTCTTTCTGAGCCGGAGTATAGCCTCTGGAGATAGCGTCCGCCTCGACCCACGGTCCCACTAGTGCCTCGGGATAGTGAACGACCCATACAAGACAGTCCTTACCCCAGTGGAAGGACGTACTGTTCTCGAGAATCCTCGTGGCATCCTCCAGAGGGGACGCCCCCCAACAAGCGGAGGCAAAAAACACCAACAAAAGACAAGCCGAACCCAGTTTTCTCAAGGGCAAAACGTTTACCTCCCTTTCGTCAGAGCTTGTAATCGATTATGGCCGACACCCCTACCCCCTGGACCCTGACAAATCTCTGAAGGGGGTTTACCGAATCCACCGGCACCAAAATCTTGATCCTGAACCTACCCTGAAAGGACGTCTCTAGACTGGCCACGGCCTTGACCCTGGAAACGCCGTCCTTTTTGGGACCTGCGACCTGGGCCGCACCTATCCTGGTTCCGCTACCGAGAGACACTATGGGAACGACCTTGGTATGCCCCTCCACCTTGGCCCCCTTATTGAAGGTAACGGTGTTGATAAAGTCGTTTATCGGCCCCGCCACCTTATCTATGACGAATCCTCCGACGGCCACGCCTGCCACGTCTTTCAGAATGTCTCCCAGGTCTACGGCCAACGCCGGAGTCGTCCACAGGGCCACAGTGATCCACCCGGCGGCCAAGACGGCACAAAAACCTCTCGCCTTAGCCATCACAGGTTATCCACCTCGCTGGCAGCCGGCTCTATATCCTGAGACAATCGATCGACCGGTACCTGTATTAGACTGACCAGACCTTCCGGTACGGGATAGGACAACACCGGGGTCTCCTCCGATACCTCCATGTGAAAGATGGAACCGGCAGGAATCTCCTTAACGTCCCCCCTTACCAGAAAACCTCCGGCCAAACCAAGAGGACCTAGCAAGATGGCACCTGCTAGGGAGCTTCCTACCGCGGCTATCTGGGCCTTTTCGGCCTTGGCTGCCTCGTTGGCAGCCTCTCCTACCGATAGGGAGATCCAATTCGGCGAGGGAGTAATAAGCCTCTCGAATAGAAAACGCACCTCGGCGGGACGGCCGAAACTCCTAGGCTTCGACACGCTCGAAACCGCTCCTTCGACCAAAGAGCCCTTCGGGGCTACAAGAACGTTTCCAACCACCAAATCTCTAGTTAGCTTGCCCTTCACCGTATCGCCGACCGAGACAGAAGAGGGGGATATCGTATCCAACAGAGAGACCCTGACTACCGTTCCTGCCGGAACGGGCACGGAGGACCACAGTACCGGTTCGGAAACCAGCAGTCCCAGCATCCTCTCAAGCCTCATGGCCAAGGGGCCATCCTCCATGGGCTGTCCCTCCAGCTTCCTCTCGAGAGCTCCTATTCTATCCACTATCGGTTTTTCCGGCGTGGAAACCTGTTCGGTTATCCACTCCGCTATGGACATCTTGAACAACAGCGAGGGCTGAGTGTCGGTTCCCTCTCTTACGAAACGAGCCAATGCGGCCTGACGCTCCGCCACGGTTCCCGGCAACTCCCTTCCGAAGAGGGTTTTCTCCACACGGTTCAATCGATCTATCAGACCTCCGGTTCCGACCTCCCCATATACGATCTTTTCCATATCGTCCAACTGTTTGAAAACCGGAGCTTCGTCGGAAGCCCAGGCCACGGAACAGATAAGAAAAATCGCCGCAACAGCGAGAAATACCTTAATTCGCTCGTTCATGTTCAAGACAACCTCCTCAAAAAAATTAGTCGCCCTTTCGCTCCAAGGCGGCACCTACCAACCCCATGAAAAGAGGGTGAGGACGAACCGGTCGGGAGCGGAATTCGGGATGGAACTGAACCCCCACGTACCAGGGATGACCGGTCAGCTCTATTATCTCCACCAGATTTTTTTCCGAATAGACCCCGGCTACCTTGAGTCCCGCGGCCTCCAGACGCTCTCTATACTGATTGTTGAACTCATAACGATGGCGATGGCGCTCCATGACAAAATCGGATCCGTATGCCTCCCGAGACTTGGTCCCGGAGATCAGATCGCACCTATAAGCTCCAAGACGCATGGTCCCGCCCATGTCGGAGACACCCTTCTGATCCTCCATAAGGTGAATCACCGGATTCAGCGTCCCCGGATCCATCTCGGTGCTGTTCGCTCCGGACAGAGAACAGACGTTTCTGGCAAATTCCATAACCGCCACCTGTAGACCCAGACAGAGCCCCAGATAGGGTATTCCGTTCTCCCTAGCGTACCTGGCCGCAGCTATCTTTCCCTCTATACCTCTGGATCCGAAACCACCGGGGACCAACACCGCATCGACCCCCTCCAAGACCACCTCGGCTCCTTTGGTCTCTATCTCTTCGGCCTCTATCGGTAAAAGATCGATCCTTACGTCGTTGTGTATCCCGGCGTGGTAAAGCGCCTCAATGACGCTGAGATAGGCGTCCTTGAGCCCCACGTATTTACCTACCATGGCCACCTTGACCGAGCCGGAGGGAGAGGAAAAACCGTCCACCACCCTGCGCCAATCGGAGAGATCCGGCTCTTCGCCTGGGTTCAACCCGAGTTTTCTCATCACCAGTTTGTCGAATCCCTGCTCGTAAAGACTTATGGGAATCATGTATATAGTCGAGGCATCCGCCGCCTCCACGATGGAATCGGGAGAGACGTTACAGAACAAGGCGATCTTGTCCTTGAGCTCCGCAGGGACTTGATGGCTGGAGCGACAGACTATGACATCCGGCTGTATCCCGATTTTTCGAAGCTCCTGTACGCTATGCTGGGTCGGTTTGGTCTTAAGCTCTCCGGCAGCATCTATATAGGGGATCAAAGTCACATGGCAATAGAGAAGGTTCTCCCTTCCAACCCTGGAGGCAAGCTGACGAATGGCCTCCAGAAAAGGAAGCCCCTCTATATCTCCAACGGTGCCACCTATCTCCACTATCACCACGTCGACCCCCTCGGAGGCCTTAAGAATACTCTCCTGTATCTCGTTGGTAATATGGGGGATGACCTGAACGGTAGCTCCCAGATATCTGCCCTTTCTCTCCTTATCGATCACCCTCGAATATATTTTACCGGTGGTGACGTTGTTTGCCGAGGAAAGGTTTTCGTCGATGAACCTCTCGTAGTGCCCCAGGTCCAGATCGGTCTCGGCACCGTCGTCTGTAACGAAAACCTCTCCATGCTGAAAAGGATTCATAGTTCCGGCATCGACGTTTATGTAGGGGTCGAGCTTTAAAATAGAGACCTTGAAACCTCTTTTCTTTAACAAAACTCCCAACGAAGACGCCGTTATCCCCTTGCCCAGAGAGGACACGACACCTCCAGTCACGAGCACGAACTTAGCCATTATATCTCACCATCCCCTGAAATTTTAAAAACAAAAAGGGCAGGACCAGGGAACCTGGCCCACGCCCAGATTATACCCGAATCGGGATTACATTACCTCACCGAAGATACTTGAGAGGATTAACCGGCTTGTTGTTGATCCGGATCTCGAAATGAAGATGGGGACCGGTGGACCTTCCGCTGGTGCCGACGGTCGCCACGACCTTTCCGGCCGAGACCTTCTGTCCCTTCCTCACGTAAAGCTTCTGACAATGAGCGTAAAGGGTGCTGTAGGTGCTGTCGTGTTTCACGACTACCACCCTTCCGTAACCGCCCATCCAACCGGCGTATACGACTCGACCGGACCTGGCGGCACGTATCCTGGTATGCCTGGAAGCCTTGATGTCCACGCCCGTATGGAAAGACCTTCTCTTCGAGATGGGATGCCTTCTCCATCCGAAGGGACTGTTTATCCTCCCGACCACGGGCCAACGGAACGAACGGCTGCTACGGGACACCGATCCGCTCCTGGATGCCGGTTGACTGTAGCTTCCGGCCACCTGGCTGGCTCCGGGGAGGAAAAGCTCCTGCCCCACCGATATAAGCTTTTTCTGCTCTATACCGTTGGTGTCCACTATTCTGTTTATATCGACCGAATAGGCGGAGGCAATCTTGCCTAAAGTGTCTCCCTTTTTGACTTTATAAAAAACTCCGTCCTGGTTAGGGATTTTCAATGTCATGCCGGGTTTAAGCTTATCCGGATCGCTGAGATCATTGGCGCTGAACAAGGTATCGATGGTGACGTTGAACTTGTTGGATATGCTCCAGAGGCTGTCCCCGTTTTTGACCTTGTAGGTTTTCGTGGAGAAAGGAACAACCCTATCCTCCTTGGCCTTTTCCTTTTCCCTCCTTCGCCTGACCTCGTCCAAGGTAGCGTCCACATCGGAAGGCGAACGGGGAAGCAGCAACACCTGCCCCAAAGAAAGACGGTCAGGGTTTTTGAGTTCGTTGGCCTTGATTATATCCCTCTGAGATAGATTCGAATTTTGAGCCAACACGAAAAGGGTCTCTCCCGGTTTTATCGAATGCTCCTTCCAAACGATAGAGACTTCGTCTAGAGTTACCCCCTCCATAGCGTCCACCTTGCCCGGCGATTGTTCAAGCCGACTGGCCAGTTTACCGGACCTTGAACCGCTCTTGAGTTCGTCCAAACCGAGGCTATCGTCGAGATCCCCCTCGTCCATACCCTGCTTAGACAACGGAACGGGGTCTTCCTCGGCGGAGACCTCTTCCAGGAGAACCTCCCCTTCCTGGTACATGGGATCGGAGGGGATGGGACCTATACCGGTAGGCTCCTCCTCGTCTCCGTGAACTCCCTTTATTGCCGCCAAGGCCCTGGACATATCGACGACCACGAACCTAGACGGGATCTCACCGGCAGAATCGGAAGGAGCGGAATACCCCCAGCTCTCGCCGGATCTTTCACCGGCGAAAAAAGCCAGAAAAGAGGCCCCGCAAAGCATGATAACCACGATCGTCATAAAACCGAGATGCCATGAACTCCCATTAGATGGTCCTCTGTTCACATTTCACCACGCTCCCTCAACGACAGCTCGCCGCCGTCTTTTACAATATACGGGAAAAGCGAAAAAGGCAACCCTCCCGAGACTCAGTAAAAATCAGGACTTTTTGATTCCCTGCAGGAATTCCTCGTTGTCGGAAGTCTTTCTCAGACGATCTATTATAAGGTTCAAAGCTCCGGCCTCGTCCACATTTGCCAGCTTTCGTCTGAGCCCCCACATCCTCTGAAGATCGTCCTCGGAAAGCAGGAGGTCCTCCCTCCTCGTTCCGGAACGTCCAATATCCACGGCGGGGAAAATGCGCTGCTCCGCCAGCTTTCTCGAAAGATGTATCTCCATGTTGCCAGTTCCCTTGAACTCCTCGTAGATGACGTCGTCCATGCGACTGCCCGTATCCACCAAAGCGGTTCCTATTATGGTCAGGCTCCCCCCCTCCTCTATGTTCCTGGCAGCTCCGAAGAACCTCTTGGGAAAATAGAGTGCAGCGGGGTCCATTCCTCCAGAAAGGGTACGTCCAGAAGGAGGGACGGTCAGGTTGGAAGCCCTGGCCAACCTGGTTATGGAGTCCAAAAGCAACACCACGTCCTTGCCAGCCTCCACCAGCCTCTTGGCCTTCTCCAACGCCAGATTCGCCACCCTCATGTGCTCCTCGGCAGGACGGTCGAAAGTAGAGGCTATTATCTCGCCGTCCACGGAACGAGCGATATCGGTTACCTCTTCCGGACGCTCGTCTATGAGCAAAACCATAAGGATTATCTCGGGGTGATTGATAGTAACGGCGTTGGCCAGATCCTTCAGTATGGTGGTCTTTCCCGCCTTGGGAGGGGAAACCACCAGAGAACGCTGTCCCTTTCCTATAGGAGAAAAGAGGTCCACCAGCCGAGTGGCCAATTTTCTGGGATGGGTCTCCAGATTCAGTTTTTCGTCGGGGAAAATAGGGGTTAACTGTCCGAAATGGGGGCGATGCTTGGCTGCCTCAGGATCGGTAAAGTTCACGACCTCGACCCTGAGCAGGGCCTCGTAGTGTTCCTGATCTCTGGGTTTTCTTACCATACCCCAGATGACGTCTCCGTTTCTCAGTCCAAACCTTCTTATCTGGGACGCCGAAACGTATATATCGTTGTCGCTGGGAAGTAGTCCCTTAGGACGAAGGAAACCGTAACCGTCGGTCATAACCTCCAGTGTGCCACCGCCGAAACGGGTGTTCATCTGTCTAGCCTGGGATTCGAGAATAGCCAGTATGAGATCATCCTTGCGAAGGGAGGAAAAACCGGACAGATCTGCCTCCTTGGCTATTTTTCGAAGATCAGGCAGGGTCATGGCGACCAGGTTGCCGTAGGTAAAACGGGGTCTAGGAGGGGTTTTCTTGTTGTTCCTGCCGTTATCGGCCCTATCGGAACTCACACCTTCACCCTCCATATTGACATTTTTGTTTTCTTGGGTCATTGCACGCTGATTCCTCTCATTCTGATTTTGCGGTGGTCCCATTTCCCTCCACAACGGCGAAGGGAATCCTCCTGATCGGACGATCGTTCAGATCCACCTGAATCTCATAAGCCCCCAGAGGCAGAGGAGCTCCGTCCTCTCTCAATAGGTAGAACATCCTGCTCTCGTCTCTTCCGTCTCCTAGAAGCTGAATCTCCTCGTGTATCAACTGTCCACGATAGTACCATCTAAGCCTAACGGAATCGTTATCTTCTCCCCCGGTAGAATCCATAAGCATACATAGCTGTCGAACCCCGAAGTAGAAACGATCTCCAACCCCATAGGGCACGGCGGAATCGTCCACGTCTACACATACGACGGCGCGCTCGATTCGGACGCTTCCGAGAGGTCCTCTATGAAAGGTAATCCACAGAAAAAAAAGGGCAAAGAACAATATGGAGGAAAACACGAAGAGGGCAAAGGATTTTTCGCTTTTCAACGATGACACACCATTCCGGGCCGGAGTGGTCCAATCTAGGCTTCAAAAACCTCAAAACTGGACCGAGCCACATGGGGAGCGACCCCCTATACTGAAGCTGAAAAACACCACAAAGAGATAGTACCAGATATGGAACGGTCAAGGCAAGCTAAAAGAGATATTTCCGGGAAAAGAAAGGAAGATCGAACATGACTGACGTCACAACCACCAGAAAAATCGTGCTCGGAGCCTTAACAGCTGCCATGGTGACGGGAGCCACCATGCTCAGTGCCCCGGTCCCAGGTTTCAGGCTATATTTCAATTTGGGCGAGGGGATAATCTACACCGTGGCGATACTGCTGGGCCCGAGATACGGAGCCGTCTGCGGAGGCCTGGGGGCCGCCCTGGCGGACCTTATACTGGGATACCCTCTATGGGCCCCTTTGACCCTGACTATAAAGGGCCTGGAAGGATATGTGGTAGGCCGTCTGGCCCCTTCGGGAAAGATAAGAGCCATAGCCGCCGGAGCGACGGTCATGGCGGCGGGATACTCCATATCCGCCGGGTTGCTTTACGGCTGGGCCGCCGCTCCGATAGAGCTCATGACCGACATGGTCCAGACCGGAATAGGAGCTGCGATAGCCCTACCTCTCTCGGCAACTCTGAAACGTAGACTTCAGGGAACCGGGCTGCACAACTGAGACTCCACAACATCCCTGATACCGGCCGCTACGGAACGTTGAATCTCCAGAGGAAAGCCGTCCACCGAGGGCTCCCCTTTGAGAGTGACTCCGTCCACCGCACCAGCAGCCACCTCGGCTTTTATCATGGAGACCACCTCGTCGGGGTTCACTCCACACCATTCACCGCAACTCAAAGACAGGGCCCCGGCGAGGGCATATCCTCCCCAATCCGAGACATCCACCGGCAACGGGGCGTCAGAGTCCACCACAGAGAGAAATCTGCCGTAAGACGGCGTAAGTTTCCCCAGTTCTCGTCTGAGGTTCCCCATCCCGGCCTCGTTGCCGCCGTCTCCGACACCGATAACGACAACTCCCTCGGGCTTCGTTAAAACGGCGTCATCCAAGGGGACCGCCGTGGACGACACGTCCTGCCCTCTCATGTTGTAATACCCTCCGTCCGCCGCCCTTCCAAGCCGCTCCAGATAGACGAGAAGATCCGGTTTCCAGCTCAATATATCGGATCCGTTTGAGGCCGTTCGAGGGGCTACGCCGTCGATGGCTCTCGACGCCGATGCCACCACGGAAAGACACCTCTCATCGGTCCACAAAGACGACTCTCGCCCGGAAAGATCGACGGCCCTGGCCAAAGCGGCGGAACCTCCGGGACCGTCCGTCTCGGGAACTCCGGCAGAGGGAATGAAAAATCCAGTCACCACTGCGACCCTGCGGGCCTTGGTCAAAATCTTTAGCACCGAGGACATGAGAGAGGGAGAACAGAGCCTGGCAGGGCCTCTCCCCGAACGATTCGACGCCACCAAACCGACCAGAGATTCGAATATGCCCATCATATGCTGAGCCTGTCCACCAATTCTATCAATTCCGGATTGAGAGGTTTTCTGCCCTCCCAGGAACGGCTGAGAGGGGCGGCCACCATCTCGTGACACACGGTACCTACCATAATGCCACTTTCCCCTTCCATCAGCCTATCGACAGCGAAGGCTCCCATTCGAGACGCCAGGATGGTGTCGAAGGAGGTGGGCGAACCGCCCCGCTGGATATAACCCAAAACTGTAACCCTGGCGTCGTAGCCTCCGGTATCCTTCAGCCTGTCCTTAAGCTCCACGGCGGACATGGCCCCCTCGGCCACCACTATCAGCGAATGCTGCTTGCCCGCCTTTCTGGACTGATGAAGCCTATCGCAGAGGAACCCCACGTCGAACCTTCTCTCCGGAACCACCACGAACTCGGCTCCGCTCGCTACAGCCACGTTGAGGGCCAAAAAGCCGGCCTCTCTCCCCATGACCTCAACTATAAATAGCCTATCGTGGCTGGACGCCGTGTCTCTCAGCTTTTTGACCGCCTCCAAGGCGGTGTTCAGGGCCGTATCGTAGCCTATGGTCTCGTCGGTACCGGCAACATCGTTGTCTATGGTCCCGGGAACGCCAACCACCGGCACCCCCAGCTTATGGAGCTCATAGGCTCCCTTGAAAGACCCGTCACCGCCTATCACCACCAGTCCGTCTATGGAATGCCTCTCGAGAGACGCCACCGCATCGGCCAGCCCCTCGTCGGTCCGAAACCTCTCGCTCCTGGCGGTACGCAGGATGGTTCCCCCTCTGTGGATGATGCCCCCCACGTCTCGAGGCTCCAGGCGTTGAAAGGCCCCATCCATAAGCCCCTCGTAGCCCTGAAACACGCCGTAGACCTCGGCTTTGTTGTATATGGCGGACCTGGTCACGGCCCTTATTGCCGCGTTCATGCCAGGAGCATCGCCCCCGCTGGTGAGCACTGCGATACGTTTCATCGGTCACCCTCCCGGAATAAAAACTTTGCCCCCATTTTATCATGGTAGGATAAAAAAGCTCCCGGTCCTTTTGGACCGGGAGCTTTGAACTCGACCTGAAAAAACGGAATCGTTTATTTACTCTGGAGCTCGTCTATGCGGGATTGAATTCTAACCAGTTCGGCGTCGAGCTCGTCCAGCTGCTTCTGGATCTCATCCCTCTGTCCCTTGAGGTTGCCCAGGCGTATTATCAAACGATCCAGCTCCAGTCTCTCGGCGGCCTTGCCCGTGAAGAACTGATCGGGGTTGTCCCTGTGAACGTCCCAGAGAAAGTCGATGGAGGAACGCCCCATGGACATAGGACTTACACCCGAATCGATCGAAAACTTGACGGTCTTAGCCTTGGTAAGAAGCGATTGGCCGGTCTCCTCGTTATAGCGGGGAAAGTAGACGAAACCATCCCTCTTGCCGGTAAGTTTGAAGTTGAAGCGCTTATCGTAGTCCACCGGAGAATAGGCCTTCCCGTTTATCCACAATTCCACCTGATCACCGAAGGGGGCCATACGAAGTGCGGAACCGTAGTTGTTGATCTCTATGAAGATCGGTATGTTGCGCTCCAGCTGGAGGGTCTTGAGGAGTTGGTACTTGTAGTTCTCCTCCTCGTCCTTGGTCCAAAGGTTGGCCTTGGCCTCCTTTTGAACCAGCGCCTGGATATATTCGGCCGAATAATAGGTGGCGGTGAACTCTACGAAACCCACGTTATCCTCGTCCATTATCTTCACCGTCTTCCTCCACCGGGATAAGATAGAATCGGTGGAGGCAGAAGCGGATAGAGCCACGGACATCAGGCACAACAGTGAAACCGTAAAAACGAATTTTCTCTTTATAGACATCGATTTAGAACCTCCCTTTCTGCACCTCGGAGGCCATTATACCAAATGGCAAAAGAAAAAGGGACGAGGCCGAGGCCTCGTCCCTTTAAGTTACAGATAGTCCGATTAGAACTTGACGTGGGTACGCAGACGAATAAGGTGATCGTCGGCTCCCGCAACGCCCTGACGATCCTGAATGTCGTCGTAAGCGAGCTCGAAAGCAAGAGCGGGAGTGTAGTAGTACTTGACACCGAAGGTCATGTTCTTGGTATCCTCGACACCTACGTTTCCGCTGGCGGCACCGTAACGCTCGAAAGTGGTCCACTTATCGTTCCACTTCTGCTCGGCCTTAACGAAGATAAGAGAATCGTAGTTAAGTCCAAGAGTACGACCGAAGGGTCCACCACCGTAGTTGTTCCAGGGATCGTCGGTGATAGCAAGGAAGTTGTCGTCGAAATCGTTGTACTCGATCCACAGAGAGGTGAACTTAAGGGCCTCCTGCTTGACGTCAAGGATAGCTCTGAGGTTCTTACCCTCGCCCATAGCACCGTTGAAAGCGTCAAGATCCTGATCGATGTACATAGCCTTGAAGGCGATGTTGGAGTTGAAGTTGACACCGGCGGCAGCCCAAAGGTTCTGGAGGTCGGCGTTGTTGGCGGCGACTCCGTTGATGAAATCGGGACTGAACCAGATTCCGTTCAAGGAGAGCCAGAAGGTCTCGTTGAAGTTGAACTTGGCACGAGCACCGTACTCATAACCGTCGACATCGATAACAGCCTGGTTGAGAGCGTTGACATCAAGGCCAAGATCGCCGTGAGATGCATAAGCGGCAACCTCACCCATTCCGAAGCTCTTCTGGAAGTAGAAACCGTTCAAAGTACGGTCGGTGAAGAAAGCATCGTTATCGGTGTAGAGACCATCGTCGCCTTCCCAGTCGATGAGCCAGCGGCCTACCATCATGTTAACGTCCCAGGGAAGCTTGACGTCTACCCAGTAACGGTCCCAGTTGACGTCGGTGCCGTCGTTAACGCCGAGACGGGCGGTGAAGGTGACCTTGTCGTCAACGGTCTTTCTCATCCAGATACGGTAACGGCTTACGGAGAAGTCGGTGTCGTCGGTTCCGCCAAGATAGGCGCCCTGTCCGTCGGTGAACTTAGCGTCGAAGCGGAACTCGCCCCAGAACTTCCATCCGCCGATGTTCTCCTCGAGAACGGCCACACGGCTGTCGATCTTGTCGACCTTTACGCCGAGAGCATCAAGCTCGTCCTTGAACTCGACGACGAGTCTCTTCAGCATCTCGACATCCTGCTTGCTGGCCTTCTCCATGTCGATAACGGCCAGAGCACGAGCGGTCACGGAAGCCATCTCGTAACGGGTGATAGGCTGGTTGCCCTTGAAGGTGCCGTCGGGATAACCGGAGATGATTCCCCTGGCGGCAAGCTGTCCCACTGCATCGTAGGCCCAGTGGTTCATAGGAACGTCCATGAAAGGATTGGCGGCGAAGGCGGGAGCGGCGAAAGCCACAAGAGCCACGACTGCCAGAAGTGCACAAAGTTTCTTCATGTTTAGTAACCCCCTTGGTTAGGTGTTTTATATCCGCTCGGAACCTAGGGGATCTAAAGGGCTTTCGTCCGGGAAGTTTCCTCGTTTCCTTCTCCGACTACGGCACTTCGTCCCTGTTCGGAACCGATGCGTTTTCTCAAGTCGCTCCTTCCTTGTTGGCTGGGGGTCGTGCACCTCCTTTCCTGCCATCGGGATATCGTCGCGACTATCGAAACTGTTTGATCCAAAGGTCAAGTTGTCAAAGTCCTTCGGTGGGGCGAAAAGCCCTCAAAACGTATTATAGCATCACTTTCCGAAGACGCAAGGGTATTAAACCGTCTTTTGATGTACAATGACAGCGAAAAACTCACAGATCGAGGAAAGAGAGGCCACTACCATGGGCTATAAGATACTCTTCTGCTCCGACTCACTGATAATAGACGGAGTTACATCGTACATCCTTCATGTCGGAACGGCTCTCAGCAGAGCGGGGCATCAGGTGGCGGTGCTGGGTCGATGGGCCGGCAAGGGTTTTCAGAGCCGATACAGAGAAGAAGGGATCAAGGTTATACAATGTCCATCCCTTACGGTAGGCAACCGTTGGTTCGATAAGAAGGGCAGGGAATTCGATCCGGACGTCATAATGACCGATTCCAGACGATCCTTCCCTCTGGCAACCAGACTTAAGAGGATACTGGACAAACCGGTGGTAACCTACTTTCTCGATCACCTGGAAAAAACGGATAAACCCGGAAGGGACGTCTCCTCGCTAGTAAAATGGAGCGACGCATGGGCCGGCGCGGAGGACCCCATACTTCAAACCCTCCCTCGGCACTCGTCGGGAACCCCCATAATGAAGCTTCCGAGGCCTCTCGACACGGCGGTCAGGGCGACTCCGCTTCCCCCTAAAGACCCATTCGTCATAACCTGTTTCGGTCGCCTCAGCGGTTACAAGACCCCCGGCATGGTGTACCTTATGGAACACATGGAAGAACTAAAAAAGGCGATCCCCTCCGCCTCCATAACAGTCGTAGGAGGCGGCGGTTGGCGATTGCTGAAGTTTCGAAATATGGCGGCGGCCATAAACCGTAAAATGGGAGAGCAATGCGTAAACGTGATCGGAACAAAGCCGGACCCCAGACCTTGGATAGATCGCTCGAACGCGGTGTGCGCCGCATCGACGTCGGCAATAGAGTCGATTTTATCTCAAAAACCAACAGTCTGTTTCGCCAGCTACTGGATGGGACACGCCACGCCTGAGAACCTGGACCAGGTGGTGGGATCCTACTTCGGAGAGAGAGGCGGCATCGGACATTTCAAGAAGGATCCATCTCTGTTAAAACACATAATCCCCACGTTGGCGGAGATATACAGAGTCTACGGCACGAAGGAGTCGGTCGAGGACCTGGTCACCATCAGAGAAAGACTAAGCCCCAAGTTCTCCTCAAGGGAAACGGTGGACTGTTTCGAGGAGATAATGAAGCTTTTCAAGGCATGAAATCATAGAGGCCGACCCCGAACGGAATCGGCCTCTAGTTTATCTTACATACCTGCCTATCCCGTAATAAACGAACCCCAGCTCCGCCATCCGGTCCGGCCTATATTGATTTCTTCCGTCGAAAAGGACGTGCCCTCTCATCAGATCTTTCATCATGTCGAACTCGGGACGGCGAAATGGGAGCCATTCGGTAAGCAGAATCAAGGCATCGGTGTTCTCCAGAGCTTGATAGTTATCGTCGCAGTAGACTATGCCCTCCGTATTCGGCAACGCCGCCTTGGCGTTTTCCTGTGCCACCGGGTCGTAGGCCCTAACACCCGCCCCTTTTTCAAGCAGCCATGGAATTATGTCCAGTGCAGGGGCCTCCCTTATATCGTCCGTGTTGGGCTTGAAGCTGAGCCCCCAGATAGCGAAGATCTTGCCCGATATGTCCGCTCCGTAGTGGCTCAGTATCTTATCGAAGAACCACTTTCTCTGGCTCTTGTTTATCTCCTCCACCGATTCCAGAAGTGTCATCGGAACTCCATGGCTTCTGCCGGAGTGAATGAGGGCTTTCACGTCTTTAGGAAAGCAGGATCCACCGTATCCCACTCCGGGATACAGAAAGGCCGATCCTATCCGACCGTCGCTTCCCATTCCGTGGCGAACCTGGTCTATGTCCGCTCCGATTTTCTCGCAAAAACGGGCGAGCTGGTTCATGAAGCTGATCCTGGTGGCCAGCATAGAGTTGGACGCGTATTTTGTGAGCTCCGCCGATGGAATGGACATGAATATTATCCGGTCTTCCCTGAAACTGAAGGCGGAGAAAAGCTCCCCCAGCAGATCAGCGGTCTTCTGATTGTCCGTCCCTATAACCACCCTGTCGGGGCTCATGAAGTCGTCTATGGCCGAGCCTTCCTTGAGGAACTCGGGACAAAACGCCACGTCGAAGTCGAGGTCGTCTCGTCCCCTTATACCGAGCTCTTCCGAAACGCACAGCCTCGCCTTTTCCGTAGTCCCCACCGGAACGGTGGATTTCACCACCACGATTTTGTAGTCGTCCATGGCGGATCCTATCTGTCTGGCCGCGTCTAGAACGTACCGAAGATCTGCGGAACCATCCTCTCCCGGAGGCGTACCCACGGCGATGAACACGAAAGGGCTGTCGTCCAGAGCTTCCTTCAGGTCGGTGGTAAATCTCAGCCTCCCCTGTTTCACGTTGCGGGAAACCACGTCCTCCAGGCCCGGTTCGTATATGGGGATCTCCCCGTTTTTAAGTCGTTCTATTTTGGATCCGTCAACGTCGACGCACCAGACGCTGTGTCCCACCTCGGCAAGGCAGGTTCCCGTCACGAGTCCGACGTAGCCTGTTCCTATCATACAGATGTGCACTGAAATATCCCTCCCAAACCGCAAAACCAATTCAACAAAACAACTTTCGCTTTATCTTTTTCCAATATCTGGATAGTCTGCGCCTAACTAGATATACTTTTATCCTCCAGGATAATCTTGGGAAATCTTTCGATAAAGACAGATAATACTTTTCCAGAAGTCGCCAATCGTCTTCCTTGAAAACGGTGGAGTCCTGACCGCCATGGACCCTATACTCAAAAAGACGCTTATTTAGGTATGCCAAACCGCCCTTTCGGGCCAATTCCGTGAGAAACACAACATCCATCAACTGGCCGAATCGACTGGGAACCTCTACACCCGCAAGAAACTCCCCTCTGTATATGACGGAGGGGAAGGCCATGAAAGTTTTCATATAGAGGTTGACCATATCTACCACGGAGGAAAAAAACTCCACGCTCTTTCGCCTTTTAGGATTATGGAGATTGCCTATCCTGATTCCGTCGGAATCGATCTCGTACCCGTTACAGGCCAATGCTACCAATTCGGGATGATTCAACATAAACCCCACCCCTTCTTTCAAAAAAGAGGGAAGAAGGACATCATCGTCGTGCATTATATAAAGATAGTCCATGGAATCTCCTCTTGTCAGAGCCTTTTGGAAGTTCCAATGGACACCTTTGTTTACGGACTCACCTTTCCATAGGATCGATCCATCCTCGATCCACCCTCTAACAGACTCCCTTACGGATGGATCGCTCCCGTTGTCCATGATCTCTATCCAGGAAGGACGAAGAGACTGGTTCAATACCGACTCGATCGCCTTTCGCAGATACTCAGGCCTGTTGTAGGATAAAATACACACTCCGATTTTAGAACTCATCTTTCAGGCTCCATTTCGTCCAATCCCTTTCCGAAAGCCATCTTCGGGGCGACCCCTACGCCTGGCAAGATTCTCACAGACAACAGAGAGGGCTTTTCGGGATCCCTCCACAGCCACGCCAGAGCATCCTCCACGAAAGCGGGATCTTCGACTCTCCTCGCCTCTATCCCATAGGCCTCCGCGACCCGGCAGAAGTCGGGAGCGTCGTATCCCCAGACCGTACCGGGATAGCGTCCACCCAGATAGGCTTCCTGAAACTGTCGCACCATCCCAAGCGACCCGTTGTCCATAACCACTATTTTCAGGGGAAGCTTGTTCCTGACTATGGTCTGTAGCTCCTGTATGTTGCATTGCATGCCCCCGTCTCCGACCACAACGACCACGGGCGTCTGCCCGAATCCGATGGAGGCACCCATGGCGGCAGGTAGAGCGTATCCCATCGCACCCATCCCACCGGAGCTGATGAAAGGTCTTCCGTCTGTGTCCAAGGACTGGGCGGCCCACATCTGATTGGCCCCTATATCGGTCACGAAGGCAGACGCATCGGGGCTTCTCAAGCCCAACATACGCATAAAACCGTTGGGGTTTATCCCTTCGATCCGCCCCAGCTCTTCCGTATCGTCCCAAAGTCGTCTTCTCTCGGATATCTCGCTTCGCCAATCGTCGAAAGAGGGGGCTGGCATTATCTTGTCCGCCATGAGAGGGACCAGGGAACGAAGATCGGCCACCAGGGATTCTGTGGCGGTTATTCGACCCTCTATCTCGGAAGGATCGATATCCACCTGAAAGACCTCTTTTTGCCTGGTAAAGCCCTCGGTGTCCACGCCGGTTTGGCGAATGTCCAAACGGCTGCCCAGGACGAGAAGCAGATCGCATCTAGCCAGGGCATAGTTGGCCCATCTGTTTCCGTAGGTTCCTATCATTCCCACCGAAAGCTCTCCGCAATCCTTTAGGGTTCCTTTCCCCATAAGGGAAAAGACCGATGGAACTTTCAGCTTTCGAACGAGAGACGAGACCTCCTCGGAGATACCGGAACGAACGACACCGCTCCCCACCAGTATGAGAGGACGGTTGGCCTTGCACAGGGAGTTTCTCACCCTATCTAGGAAACGGTCCGCTCCGCAGATCGACCCTTTATCGGGATCTTTCGTTAGCTCGGGGGCATCGTAAGGTTCGGTTATCTCCCCTCTTTGGACGTCCATAGGTATGTCTATGAGCACCGGTCCGGGGCGGCCCTCCATAGCGGTCTTAAAGGCCCAGTCCATTATCTTCGGGGTGTCCTCTGGATCGGTAACCTGGACCGCCCCTTTTGTTACGGCCTTAGCCATGGAGACGACGTCGGTTTCCTGAAAGCCGAGCTGTCTCATCGAAAACCCTGTGCTGAGCTCGTTTCTGTTCACCTGACCGGTAAGAAATACCGCCGGGATCGAATCGAAGTAGCAAGTCCCTATTCCAGTCAACAGATTGACCGCTCCTGGACCGCTGGTAGCCAGAGCGACGCCGGGAAGCCCTTTCACCTGGGCCCAGCCGCAGGCAGCTATGGCACCGGCCTGTTCGTGATGTACCGTCACTATACGGCTTCTTCCCTCTCGGTATATGGAGTCGAGCATATGGGTGGTCATGCCGCCTATCATCTCGAACACCGTATCCACTCCGATATCCGCCAGATATCGAGCTATCCAGTCGCTCGCCTTCATAGAACGTCCCCTCCGTTCCAGACTATCGTTCTTTCTATGGATTCCACCAAATCCACGGTAGGATTCAAACCGAGATCTTCCTCTATTCTGTCGGTCGCAGGGTAATAATCCCCTCTGCCGTCCTGTCCGTTCAGGATCTCGACCCTGGTTCCACTCATATCGGCAACCATGGCGGCGGTATCTCCTATGGAGATCGGATATGGAGAACCAACGTTGTAGGGTCTTCCGTCTTTTCCACGAACCAATAGGGTCAAGAGCCAAAGGGCCATATCGCTGCCGTCCAGATAGGATCTTAATGGAGTTCCTGTACCACGGACGACGACGGGATCTTTCTTTATACCGTCGGAAATGAAGTTTCCTAGGGCAAAACGACCGTTCAGAGGCAAAAAGAAACCGGAAAATGCAAAGCATCGGGCTATGGTAACCTCCATTCCCCATTTTCTACCGTACATGAGAGACAGGGTCTCGGCCCATCTCTTGGCGTTTCCGTAGATATCTCCACCGCAGGGATCGGGAGCGAGGCAACAGTTTTCCGCCACTCCGCCGGGATTTCCACTATCACCGTAGACGGCTCCTGAACTTATGAAGAGGAAGCGGCGACAGCCGTTCTTTCCCAGTTCATCGGCGACCGATCCGGTGGCGGAGACAAGGCTTTTCTCAACCATCGGCCAGGTCACCCCGGGAGATATCTCGCCAGCGGCATGGATAGCCATGTCGAAGCGAGGAAGCTCCAAAGGAGGCGCAGTAAGATCCGAGGGTATCAGCTCCAGAGAGGAGAGGTCGAAGAAAGCTCCGAGTCGGGCTCTTAAAACGTTCGGTTTTCTGGACAATATGGCGAGATCGAAGGCAGCACCACGGTCTTTCATCGCCATAAGCAGCGAGGTTATCCATGTGCCTACGAAGCCGGTTCCACCGGTCAAGAGAATCCGGCTGCCCTTCAGATCGTCCGCCAGGTCCATGGCGAGATCCGCCAGGGGGTCAAGCCATGAACGGAGGAGATCACCTCTCGCAGAGCTCTTCAATTGCCTCTGCCATTGCGTTCAATCTTCTCTCGTCCAATCCAGGATATACCCCGATCCAGAAACTGTCGGTCATTATCCTGTCGGTGGTAGCGAGAGGTCCTATCTGCCTGTATCCGATCCCCTGTTTCCTCATATCGTCGAAACAGGGATGTTTTATGAGGTTCCCCGCAAAGAGCATCCTGGTCTGGATCCCTCTGGATTCGAGATGTCTTACAGCTTCGTCTCTGGAAAAACCGGCTCCGTCTCGGACGGTCAAGAGAAAGCCAAACCAACTGGGATCGCTGTTCTCCGTGGCCTCGGGCAAGATAAGACGATCACTGTACCTGTCCATCCGTTTTCTGAGATAGGCCCAATTTTTCTTTCTGGCTTCAACGAAATCAGACAGTTTTTCTATCTGGATCCGCCCTATCGCAGCTTGCAGGTCCGTCGCTTTAAGGTTGTAACCCAGGTGGGAGTATACATATTTATGGTCGTATCCCTCGGGTAATTCTCCATAACGACCGGTAAATCTATGGCCGCAGGAGTTATCCACTCCAGAAGGACAGGTACAGTCTCTCCCCCAGTCCCTCATGGACCGAACTATACGATGAAGCAAGGGATCGTCTGTGTACACCGCTCCCCCTTCTCCCATGGTCATGTGGTGTGGAGGATAGAAACTGGAGGTGCCCAGGTGTCCTATGGTTCCGGTGTAGCGCCATTTTCCGTCCATGAGATATTTGGAGCCTAGAGCGTCGCAGTTGTCCTCCACCAGCCACAGATTGTGGGAATCGCAAAAGTCCTTGACCGAGGCCAGGTCAAAGGGGTTTCCCAGGGTATGGGCTATCATCACAGCCTTGGTCTTTTCGGACAAAGCATCTTCCAACATGTGGACGTCTACATCCGCCGTAGGCAACGAGACGTCCACAAATACCGGCACGGCGCCGTACTGGACGACAGGGGCAACTGTGGTGGGGAAACCGGCAGCCACGGTTATGACTTCGTCTCCTCTGGAGATCTTTCTGTCTCCCAGAAGAGGCGACGTCAAGGCCATGAAGGCAAGGAGGTTGGCGGAGGAACCCGAGTTGACCAAAGAGCAATGACGGATGTTCAGGAAGTCGGCGAATTCGCTCTCGAATCCCGAGGCTTCCGGTCCCGCCGTAAGCCAGAAGTCCAAGGAGGCATTTACCAAAGCGGTTACCTCCCGAGAGTCGTAGACTCTTCCTCCGTATGGAATTCTATCTCCGGTTCTATAAGACCGGGCGTCGTCTTCCATATCACAGTAACGACCGACCAGTTCCAAGATCTCTTTTCTTAGGGCTTCTTTTTCAGTCATAAGGCTAGCTCTCTCCATTGGAATATTTGTCTATCTGATCGACGGAGATCGTCGTCATCTCGTCGCTCGAGGCACCGTTACTCCAAGCCTTGGTCCATTCCACCGACGCAAGCAGCGCCTGTTCGAGGGACCATTCGGGAAGCCAGTCGAGTCTGAACCGGCTTTTGGAACAGTCCAGCCTAAGCATGGAGGCTTCGTGGAGTCTTTCCGGATCCTCCCCTATCTCGTATCCGGCCCGATCGCCCCATAGTTCGCAGAGTTTGCCGACCACTTTTTCGACCGTCTGTTCGTCTCTGTCCAGAGGACCGAAGTTCCAGCTCTCTCCGTATTCCGGTCCAGCCTGATAGAGCAGTTTTCCAAGACAAAGGTAGCCCGACAGAGGTTCCAGAACGTGCTGCCACGGACGAACCGCATAGGGACTTCGGATAATCACCGGCTCACCGGCAAGGATGGATCTAAAACAGTCGGGAACCAGCCTGTCCTTGGCCCAGTCGCCTCCGCCCAAGACGTTTCCGGCCCTAGCCGTTGCCAGGGCGACCCGGTGCCTGTCATAATCGTCAGGGTTGAAGTAGGAGCGACGATAGGCCGAGGCTACTATTTCGGAGCAGGCTTTGCTGCTCGAGTAGGGGTCGTATCCTCCCAGCGGTTCGTCTTCCCTGTATCCCCATATACGTTCGCCGTTTTCGTAGCATTTGTCGGTGGTTATTACCACTACGGCCCGTACCGATGGGGTTTTGCGAACCGCTTCCAGGACCTTGGCAGTTCCCATTACGTTTACATCGTAGGTCTCTATAGGGTTTTTGTAGGATTCCCTGACAAGCGGTTGAGCAGCCATATGGAAGACTATTTCGGGACTAGTCCTTTTCATCTCGGCTATCATGAGATCTAGGTTCCTTACGTCTCCTATGGTGGAGTCGATCATGTCGTCCAACTTCAAGGCATCGAAAAAGGAGGGCGACGTAGGAGGATCCAGAGCATAGCCGTGAACCCGAGCTCCCAGAGAAGACAGCCAGAGCGATAACCATCCTCCTTTAAACCCGGTGTGCCCCGTCACGAACACAGATCGTCCGTTCCAGAAGGATTTATCTATTTTATTCAAGATCCGTCACCATATCTTCCACGGTGCCTGTCCAGTCTCCCAGGCTTCGTCGAGCTTTATCTTGTCCCTCAAGGTGTCCATAGGCTGCCAAAAGCCTCTATGTCTGTAGGCCATTAGCTGGCCGTCTTTTGCCACTCCCTCGAGAGGAGCCCTCTCGAGGACCGTGTCGTCGTCTCCCAGTCGATCCAGGAAGCTCCGTTCAAGGACGAAGAATCCGCCGTTTATCCAGCTTCCGTCACCTTTGGGCTTTTCCTGGAAACCGCTGACCGAGCCTTTTTCGTCCATGTCCAGAGCGCCGAACCGACCGGCTGGCTGAATCGCCGTTACGGTAACGGTTTTTCCGTGGGAGCGGTGAAACTCCAACAGCCTGTCTATTGGCACGTCGCTCACTCCGTCGCCGTAGGTGAGCATAAAGGTCCCCTCCTCCAGGTAGGGGGCCACCCTTTTGACCCTGCCTCCTGTCATGGTGTTCAGTCCCGTGTCCACCAAGGTTACCTTCCACGGCTCGGCGGCGTTGGAGTGTACCGTGAGCCGGTTGGAGTCACGAAAATCGAAGGTGACGTCGGACATGTGGAGGTAGTAGTTGGCGAAGAATTCCTTTATGACCTGTCCTTTGTAGCCCAGGCATACGACAAAATCGTCGAAGCCATAGTGGGAGTAGATCTTCATTATGTGCCACAGTATGGGCTTTCCTCCTATCTCGATCATGGGCTTGGGCTTCAGATGGGATTCCTCGCTTATCCTGGTTCCAAAGCCCCCTGCCAGAATGACTACTTTCATGGTTTGTCCCCCTCTTTAGCTAAGTCCGGCTCTATGCCCTCTATGATGGCGTCGGCAAAGGCGTCTAGGCTGAAACGGTTCGATAGTGGCCCTGTGAGGAAGGTCGACGCCCCTTCTAAGTAGCCTCGGTATTCGTCCTCCGACATGGAGACAAGGTATCGATAAAGCTCCTCGTGAGAGCCGTAGGCCCTCCTGTCCACGTAACACTCAGACGGTATGACCTCCTGAACGCCCTCCCACCCCATGTACACAGGAACTATGCCTGAGAGGAAACAGTCGAAGATCTTCTCGGTGATGTAGCCCGGTATGCCCTGGGCGTTTTCGTAGCATATGGAGAAGCCGTAGTTCGGCAGGGTTTCTCTCTTGGAGGAGGCTATCCCACGATAGCAGGAGAATTTCTCCCATAGGTCCCCTATAGGACCGATGGGCCGTCCCCGCAGCTTTCGACCTATGGTCTTTACCGTTTCGGCAACCTTCTTTAGAGGGGTGGAGTTCCAGCCAGGGCCGTATAGGTCCAGTTCATCAGGGTGGTGCTTTTCAAACCACCGGATGGTATCCCTTCTGCTCGAGTATAGCTCCCTCCGGTCTGAGCTCCATTTATTCCCCGCCATGAGGACACAGAGCTTTTGCCTGTCTTTTTTTGAGGGCACCTCCACAGGTGGAGTCAGGTCGTTGGGCCACATGTAGGGTATATACCTTGGACCACCATCCTGCTTTGAAAAGACATTACGGTTCCAGGTGAATACGGCATCGAAGGACCGGTGTTTTTCCCTGTCCCAGTTATCCCTTATTATGACTTCCGACTCGAATATGGCCAGATATCTGTGTCCTCCATAGCCCCGGCGATCCAGCTCTTTCATGAACTTACCCTGGTAGTCCAGAAAGAGGTATCCCCAGGTGTCCTCAGGGGATACCATGTCGTAGGTGGATAGGGATACACCCATGCCCTTAAGCCTCTCCCTGAGACGGCGAAGGTGGGCAAGACAATCGTCCCTGTTTAAGGGGCTGTCGGGGTCGAAGGCCCTGTTTTGGCCGTAGATCGACGGCATGACTATGGCGAGATTCAAAACGACACCCCCAGGTTTTTAAGTCCTTCCAGTATGACCGCCCCAAGATGGTAGTCCCTTTTTGCCCTGCGGTAAGCCTTTAGCTTCATGGACTCCCTCCGCTTTTCATCGAGAAGATAGTAGGATATTTTCACCGCAGCTTCCTCCGGCGAGGTGAACAGGTCTATTTCGTCTCCTATGGAGAAGTATCTCTCAATCCCTGGGGCGTAGCAGGACAGCTCAAATCCTCCGAAGGCCGGAATCTCTATGTTTCTGGCCTTTACCTGCTCTTGGTTTTTGCCGGACCGGAGGTATCTTAGGGCGTTCACCGGAGAGGAGAGGACGAAACGAATGTCGTTGTTCCTGCTGTTTGAGAGGTTGAGGTTTATCCTGGATTTAAGCATGATGTCCATCACGTCCTGGTCAGAGACCCTGCCACCTTTCCAGCCCGATCCGAAGCAGGCCACAGGGGATCCGGTGAGAGCCTCTATCCTCTTTATCCACCACCTACGGTTTCTGTCCGCTCCTCCTATGAAGGAGACGTCAAAGTCGTACTTTACATCATGCAAGGACGATTCTTCCGCAAAGTCCCTTATACCCCAGGGGACCCAGACCGCAGGTATGGCCCTTTCCCTGTATTTAGGCAGGGAGTAGAGGTCCACGGTCATGGCTCCGGACAGGTGAGGAGCCCTTTTCGAGGAGTAGTCATCAAACCTCCACTGGTCATCGCAGAACCAGTTGACCACGAAGGACAGCTCTTTAAGCCTATCCAAGGTCTGACAGAGAATCTCGTCCCTCATGGTTATGGTGAAGACCACGTCAGGATGCTCTTTTTCGACGAAATCCACTATTCTGCCTTGGAGGCCCTCCAGGTCCTCGGGGTAGCCGTTCTCCTCCAGCCAAAAGGGAGTTACGTCGGCGAAGTCGCATATAGCGGGAAAGAAACGCCCTCTCTCCAAGGACGGGCCCCTTTCGGGAAGGCCGTAGTCGTAGGACAGGAGTAACGTCGTTATTTTAGGCCTCCTAGTTTCGTCCATTAGGTTCGCCTTTTATCCTCACAATATCGTCCTCCCCCAGATACGGCCCGTTTTGGACCTCTATTATCTCGAGGGGAATCTTTCCGGGGTTTATGAGCCTGTGGAGCTGGTTTTTCTGTATAAAGGTGCTTTCCCCTTCGTGAAGGTAGAAGGTCTCTTCATCCCTCTCGACCTGGGCTGTGCCTTTTACCACTATCCAGTGTTCCGTCCTGTGGTGGTGATACTGGAGGCTCAGGGCCTTTCCCGGGTGGACTGTGATTCTCTTTACCTTTATGCCGTCCCCTTCGTGGAGGATTCTATAGTCTCCCCATCTCCTGGCGCTTTCGGGGGCCTGGGTTATCTCCGGTCTGGACCGCTCCTTCAGTGTGGCGACTACGTCTTTGACCGATTGGGATGTCCCCCTAGGGGCTATGTACAGGGCGTCGGCTGTGTCCACCACCAGCAGGTCTCTGACCCCCGACAGGGCTATGAGCCGTCTGTCCCCTTGGACCAGGCACCCTTCCGACCGATCGGCCAGGACGTCCCCTTTTAGGACGTTGCGGTTGCCGTCTTTTTCCCCCTGCTGGTAGATGGCGTCCCAGCTCCCCAGGTCGGACCAGCAGGCGTCCAGTGGGACCACCGCCACGGAGGAGGCCTTTTCCATTATGCCGTAGTCTATGGATACGGAGGGAAGGTCTTTGAAACCCTCGATCATGGTCCTCTCCCCGCCTTCCATGAGTTTGGCTATCTCCGGGAGGTGTTCTTTGAAGGAGTGTATCATGTCTCCGGCCCGAAAGAGGAATATCCCGCCGTTCCACAGGTACTGGCCGCTTTGGACGTATTCCTTTGCTTTTTTCAGGTCCGGCTTTTCGACGAACCGGGATACGTCGTGCCAGCCTCCCCGGTCTTCGCCTTTTTTTATGTAGCCGAATCCGGTCTCCGGAGCGTCCGGAACTATTCCGAAGGTGACCAGTTTTCCCTCTTCCAGAGCCAGCAGCCCCGTTTTCAGGGCGTCTTGGAAGGCTTTTTCGTTTTGGATTATGTGGTCGCTGGGACAGACCAGGACCGGCGTTTCCCTGGTGGCCCCTTTTTCCATCAAATGGGCCAGCCCAAGGGCTATGGCGGGGGCGGTGTTTCTGCCTTCCGGCTCGAGGACGTGTATGTTTCCTTTCAGGCCTACGTCGGAGGCCTGAAAGGCTATCTGGCTGTCCCATCTCTCCCCTGCCACTATTTTTATGCCCTCTTGGCCGCAGAGGGGCAGAAGCCTTTTTATGGTGGTCTGGAGGAGGCTGTGGTCTCCCGCGAGTTTCAGAAACTGCTTGGGGACCTCTTCCCTTGAGAGGGGCCACAGTCTGGTCCCTCCTCCTCCTGCAAGTATGAGGGCTTTGATCTCGGTCATTTTCCTCCCCCCAGTATGTCCTCCAGGATGGAGAGTTCCTCCTGGCGATAGTCCGGGTGGTTGCCGCAGTAGAGGCCGCAACGGTGGATAAAGTCGGCGTCTTTAAGTTCTCTGGCGATGGGGACGTATTTGCCGTAAAAGGGCTGTCTTTGGATGTTGCCAGCTATTAGAGGCCTTATCTCCACCCCCGCTCGCTCCAGTTTTTCGCCGTATTTTTCCCTTAGCTCCGGGGTCTTGCAAAGTATGGGTATGGCAAAGTTGGAGAGGACCGTCAGGTGGTCTCTCTTTAAGGTCAGGAGGTCTGGGTTGGACTTTATGGCCCTCTCCACCCTTAGGTAGTTATCCTGTCTTTTGAGGACCGAGGCAGGGAGGTGAATCAGCTGCTGTTGGCCCAAAAATCCGGTTATCTCCGTCGGCCTGAGGTTGTAGCCCAGGTCGTAGAAGGTGTATTTGGCGTCCAGTTCGGACTGGACCCGGTATTTCGCCCTGATGGTGGCTTTTTCCTCTTCCTCCAGGTTTCTGTCCCAGCCGTTGGCACGGACGAGTTTAAGCATGGCGGTGAGCTCAAGGTCGTCGGTGCAGATCATGCCGCCTTCGATGGTGGACATGTGGTGGGAGACGAAGAAGGAGAATGTGGAGGCGAGGCCGAAGTTGCCGAGTTTCGTACCCTTAAGCTCTGATCCCAGGGATTCGCAGTTGTCCTCTAGAAGGATTATTCCCTTTTCCCGGCAGATGTCCCGGACGACGTCCAGGTCTCCAGCAAAGCCCAGGGCGTTTGTTATGAATAGGGCTTTCAGGGGGTGGTCTTTGAGGCATCTCTCAAGTTCCTCGGGCTCGACGTTCAAGGTTTCCCTGGAGCAGTCCAAGGCAACAGGGACCATGCCCAGCTGTATTATGGGCATGGTGTTGGTGGACCAGGTGACGGCGGAGAAGCCTATGAGGTCTTCGTCTTTCAGTCTGCCCATGTTTTTCAGGGCCTGGAGGAGGGCCAGGTTGGCGCTTCCTCCGCTGTTGAAGAGCACCGCCCTGTTTCGCCCCTGATATTCGGCGAAGCTTTCCTCGAATTTGCGGCATTCGGCCCCCATGCTCAGGATTCGGGCGTCCAGGACGAATTTGGACAGGGTTTTTTTTGTCTCCTCCTCCCGGAGGAAGGTGTTTTTCACCAGAGGGACTTTATACACCGCTTTGTCTCTCCTCTCTCAGCTTTTCGTATTGGTCTATCATCCGGGCGATTCCCTCGCTCAGCGGTATCCGGGGCTCGAAGCCCAGTCCTCTGAGTTTCGAGACGTCCAGCCGTTTTATTGGCATTCCGTCGGGTTTGGTTTTATCCCATAGTATCTCTCCGTCGTAGGCCACCGCTTTTTTGATCTCCTCGGCCAGGCCTTTTATGGAGATGTCCTCTCCGCTGCCCAGGTTGATTATGTCCGGGCTGTCCCATTTTTCCATGAGGAGGGTGACGGCTCTGGCCATGTCGTCGACGTGGAGGAATTCCCGTCTGGCGCTGCCGGTTCCCCACAGGGTTATGGTGGGGGCTTTTTCCCTCTTTGCCTCGACGAATCGCCTGACCAACGCAGCTATGACGTGGGAGTGGTCTGGGTGGAAGCTGTCTCCCGGGCCGTAGAGGTTGCAGGGCATGACGGAGAGGCCCTTTATGCCGTACTGTCTGCTCAGGTACTGGACGAGACGGAGGCCCGCTATTTTAGCCAGTGCGTAGCCTTCGTTGGTGGGCTCCAATGGGCCTGTAAATAGGTATTCCTCCTTCATGGGCTGAGGGCATTCCCGAGGGTATATGCAGGAGCTTCCCAGGAAGACCAGTTTTTTTACGCCGTTAAGGGCGGCTCCGTTTATGACGTTGTTCTGGATCTGGAGGTTTTCGTAGAGGAATCCGTAGGGGTCCGCCATGTTGGCCCCTATCCCTCCTACTCTGGCTGCGGCGAGGATGACGACTTCGGGACGGTTGCCCCGAAAGAAGTTTTCCGTGGCGCTCTGGTCCAGCAGGTCCAGCTCTTCGTGGGTTTTGGTTATTATGTCTTTGGCCCCTCGGCCTTCGAGGGCACGGACGATGGCGCTGCCGGCCATTCCCCTGTGTCCGGCTACGTATATCCTATCGTTCATGACAGGTCTTCTATGGCGGGACAGATGGTATATCCTGCGTCCCGGCAGAGGATGTCTTTTTTGAAGAGTTCCAGGTCGTGGGAGACCATTTCCCGTACGAGTTCGGTAAAGGAGGTTTTTCTCTCCCAGCCTAGTACTTCTCTCGCCTTTGCGGGGTCTCCCAGAAGGAGCTCGACCTCGGTTGGCCTGAAGTATCTGGGGTCCACCTCGACCAGGATTTTTCCGGTGGAAGGATCGAATCCAACTTCGTCCACCCCTGTTCCGCGCCACTCCATGGGGATCCCGACTTCTTTAAAGGAGAGCTCCACGAACTCCCTGACCGAGTGGGTTTCGCCTGTGGCTATTACGAAGTCGTCCGGGGTTTCCTGCTGGAGCATGAGCCACATGGCCTCGACGTAGTCTCTGGCGTGGCCCCAGTCCCGTTTGGCATCCATGTTGCCCAGGTATAGTTTGTCCTGGAGTCCCAGAGATATCCGGGCCACGGCCCTGGTTATCTTTCTGGTGACGAAGGTCTCTCCCCGAAGGGGCGATTCGTGGTTGAAGAGTATTCCGTTGCAGCCGTAGATACCGTAGGCCTCCCTATAGTTGACGGTGATCCAGTAGCCGTAGAGTTTGGCGGCGGCGTAGGGGCTTCTTGGATAAAAGGGTGTGGTCTCCCTCTGAGGGATTTCCTGGACCTTGCCGAACAGCTCGCTGGTGGAGGCCTGGTAGAAACGGGTGGTCTTCTCCAGCCCCAGTATGCGAATGGCCTCCAGGATGCGAAGGACTCCCAGTCCGTCGCCGTTGGCGGTGTATTCCGGGGTCTCGAAGGATACCTTGACGTGACTCTGGGCCGCCAGGTTGTATATTTCGTCCGGCTTTATCTCCTGAAGCAGACGGACTATGTTGGACGAGTCGGTCAGGTCTCCGTAGTGGAGGATAAGGCCTCTTTTTTCGTCGTGGGGGTCTCTGAACAGATGGTCTATCCTGCCGGTGTTGAACAGCGAGGACCTCCTCTTCATTCCGTGGACCTCGTAGCCTTTGTCCAGTAGAAATTTAGACAGATACGCTCCGTCCTGGCCGGTTATTCCGGTTATAAGGGCTTTTTTCATGACGGTTCAACCTCTTTTCGTCTTCTGACTTCGAGATATAGGTCCTCTATTTCCTCCGCCATATCGGAAAGAGAGAGATTCCTTCTGACTTCCGAAAAAACGGCTTTACCGTCCAGATAAGCCTCGAGAGCGTCGCTCCAGCGTTCTTTATTCAATGGGATCATTGCATTAGGGGGCAAGCTCTCTTTGAAGGCTGGAAGGTCCGACGCTATAAGGGGAACTCCCATGGTCAGAGCGGTCAAAAGGACCAGCCCCGCTCCCTCGCTTCTGGATGGGAAAAGACAGCAATCGCACCGGGCCATCAGGTCGACCACGTCGTCCCTGTATCCCAGAAAGTCTATCCTGTCGCCCAATCGAGCCGAGGCGATCTTCTCTTTAAGCTGAACCTCCAGGGGCCCCTCGCCGGCTACGTCCAAAACCCAGTCGTCTCGATCCGTCATGGATAGAAGGACATCTATCAGAAAGTCTATTCCCTTTACACTGGTCAGGCGACCGACGAAGAGAAAACGAAAGGGCCCCTTATCGTGGTGAGGAGCCCATCGAACGCCCGGATCGACTATGCCGTTTTTTATGACAGTCGACCGCCGGGGAAGCCAATCTCTCTGGTGATCCTTCACCGCCTGAGATACACAGATGGCGCCGTCGGCGTGACGGTATGGGATCAGGCCGGCGTTCAGCGAGTATATGGCGTGACAGGTCACGACGAAGGGAACTCCGGACAGAACGGAGGTCCACCAGGCCACCCAGGCGGGGACCCTGGAATGAGCGTGAAGGATATCCCATTTTCCGGATCGGGCCATAATAGCCAGTCTCAACGCACAGAGGCCGCCGGTAAAGGGCTCTTTTACGTGTATGGGGAGCTTTATATGGATGACCTCGGGATGCAGTTCCGACGTCATCCGTCCGCCGCCGGACACCACCGTGACCTGGTGGCCCGATCTGGCCTGTTCGGAGGCCAGGTCCACCACGTGACGCTCCACCCCTCCGATGTCCAGCCCCGGCAGGAGGTGTACTATCCTCATTTCCAGTTCTCCAATATCCAATCGGCGGCCCGACGGGCTTCGTTGAACTCCGGAGCCTTGCCGACAGGTCGGTTCAGCATAGGACGCCAGGCCATGACGTCCGAGGGCATCTCGGTTAAAAGCCCTCGTTCAACGAATCTATCTATCATTCTATCGAACCTGGGGGTTCCCCATGAAAACCTCTCCGGCAGTATCTTCCATTTTATGAGGCGTACCGTAAACTCCTGGGCAAACCGTCTCCATCCGGGCTGTCTTCCCACCCTCAGGAGGTACACCTTGGATCCCGAGGTGGCGGCCTCGGATATCATCGACACGGAGTCCTCGGTACAGAATACCCTGTCGCAGGCACCGAGAATTCCCGGGACGGGATTTTCGTCGCTCTCCGAGGCGAGAAGTAGCATGGACACCCTGTCGTTGTCCTTACAGATCTCCCTTATGCGTTTTTCCGTCTCCAAAGAGGTGCGTCTGGATGTGGTGATGTAGAGAGACAGTCCTCTTTCCTCGGCTATGCGAAGCAATACCCCTACGGTCATGTCCGCCCAGGTGGCGTCGAGCCGGTAGTTCTGGTCATCTCCACCGACAAGGACACCCCATTTTTCCTCTGATCCGGGATGATCTCTCAGGAGTTTTTCCGCCGATCTCTCCAGATCCTCCGGGCTGACGAAGTTCGGAGCTCCCAGGGTTTCAATGGCGGAGCCTCCGCATATTCCGTCGTGGCTCGGAACCACGCCGTAGTCGAAGGGCTCGACCCCTATGACCGAGGGGGTCATAACCACGCAGGATTTTCCCCCCATGACCTTTGAAAGGGCAAGACAGAATGGAGCAGCGGAGCTGCCTGTGGAGATCACGAGACTGTCCGAACCGGACAGGCCCCTCTCGTCCAGGGCCTTGCGGTAGCACTCCAAGAGAGCCAGTCCTTTTTCTCCGGTCCAGTGAAGCCATCGTCTCGTTCCGAGTCTGTCCAGTTTGGGAAGCCTTCGGCCCAAAAGTTTGAGCAGCAAAGCCCTCCTGCCCCCTCCGTATTTCGGCACGTCCATCCTTACGATATCGGCACCGGTGTTCCTCGATATCCATCTTGCTATGCCCTCGCTCTGGTGCAGGTGACCCCTTATCCCGTCCGAGAGGATCAACACAAGCGAAGGGCCGTCGGATCTGTCATTTTTCATCCGTCCATACCCCCAGTTCTGACGTAAGTCTGTCTCTCAACTCCATCAAGGGTATGGTATGTCTTTCCGATATGTCTTTCAAGTCGTCGTATTCGATGGTTCTCTTCACTATCCTGTCTCCCCAGTAGGCTTTTTTCAGCCTGACCGGCCCGAGGGACGTGAGCTCCATCGTTTCCTCTCTTCTCAGGGTGTATCGGTTCTCCCTGCGGCATCGAAGCCCTATGGTGGAGGTGTTTTTCAATATGATCTCGGCACACCGTCTTTCCAGTTCAAGAGAGCACACGCAGGTTATTCTGGTTCCCGGACGCTGTTTTTTCATCATGATCGATGTCAGAAAAACGTCCCAGGCTCCGGCGTCGAAGAGTTTTTCCATGGCGGAGGCGAAATCCTGGGGGTTCATGTCGTCCACGTTGGCCTCCAGGACGACGGCTTCCCCGGGAATCCAGGGAAGTTTTTCGTCCTCTTCCTCTTCCAGCAGGGTTATCCTCAGGGCGTTGGGAAGCTCGGTGTCCTTGTCCCCCAGGCCGTAGCCTGTGGCGACTATGCGGCCGCTTGGAAGAGAGCCGTAGGATTCCACCGAGGTCTTCAGTATGAGGGCTCCTGTGGGGGTGGTCCTCTCCAGAGGGTCCCCCTGAGAGATAACCGGTATTCCCTCGAGAAGCCTGGCGGTGGCGGGAGCAGGAACGGGCAGAACCCCGTGGGCGCATTTCACCGTTCCGGAACCGACGTTGACCGGCGACGAGACTACCCTATCCGCCCCGGCCATGTGCAGTGCCATAAAGGATCCTACTACATCCACTATGGAGTCCACCGCTCCGACCTCGTGAAAATGTATGGACTCGAGATCGACCCCGTGGACCGAGGCCTCCGCCTGAGCCAGCATCCGGAAGGCCCGTTCGGACCTGTTCTTGACGTTTTCCGGCAGGGAGGACCTTTCCAGTATGGACAGTATGTCCGAGAGATGTCTGTGACAGTGGCCGTGGTCATGACCGTGATGATGATCGCCGGAATGGACCTCTACCTTGAAATCGGTGCCGGAGATTCCCCGTCTAATGCCTTTTTCTATGGAAAGACCGTAGTCGTCCAGATCCAGTCCTTTCATGGCCGAGATGAACTCATCTTTAGAGAAGAGTCCCAGGTCGATCATGGCACCTATGAACATATCCCCCGCTATGCCTGCGAAGGGCTCCAGATAGAGGGTTCTCATGACATCTCCTTTTCCAATTCTTTTCTAGCCCACAGAAGGTCCGAATCGGTGTCTATGCCGGGGGCGTGTCTTCCCCGTGCCACAGGGACCATTATGTCGTAACCGTGTTCGATCGCCCTGAGCTGTTCCAGCGATTCGCTCTCAGACAGAGGGGTGGGTTCCAGGGAAATGTATCTATCCAGAAAATCCCTCCTGTAGCCGTATATTCCCAGATGACCATAGACTGTTGCGCCGGAAACTCTTCTGTATGGAATGGGAGACCGGCTGAAGTAGAGGGCTCTGTCCGCCTGGTCCACCACTACCTTGACCCTGTTGGGGTTGTCTATCTCCTCCTCCGACAGAGGATACCTGAGGGATACCATAGGTACCTCCGGGTTTTCACAGAGACAGAGACCCACCTGGTCCACCAGGGCGGGATCCATGAAGGGCTCGTCTCCCTGGACGTTGACGACTCCGTCGCAGGAAACGCCCTTTATGGCCTCGGCCACCCGGCAGGTGCCGTTGGGATGGTCCGGAGAGGTCATGACCGCCTCTCCGCCGAAGGAGCGGACCGCCTGGGCGATCCGCTCGTCGTCGGTGGCGACCATGACCCGGCTTATCCGACCGGCGGACATAGTCCTCTCGTAGACGTGCTGTATCACCGGCTTGCCTCCCAGGTCGCAAAGAGGCTTGCCGGGCAGACGGGAGGAGCCGTAACGGGCCGGTATTACCGCAACTATCTCCATGTTACGACCGAGAGAGGCGGTATTCCCCCGCCTTGGCTCTCATCCTGGCGGGATCTATGGGACGGACGTTCTCGACGATCCACTCTCTCATGGCCTTTCCTTCCTCGGTCTCCTGCTTGTAGCTCATAAAGTCCAGTTTAATGCCCAGCTCGTCGGCGACCTTTAGGGCCATGACCGGCCAGATCTCGCCTATGTCGCCTATCACGGGAATGCTTCCCTCGTGGCGGGCGAAGGCGGACATCTCCATCCTGAAGGGTATGCCGGAGATCTTGGTCTTGGGAAGCCCCTTGTCTATGGCCTCCTGGATCCTGGCGTTCTCCCTCTGCTGGTCCTGGGCCTTTCTGAGGTTTTCGTCCAGGTCTATACGGATGAGGGTCTTTTCCCTGAGGTGATAGGTGTGGAGTCCCTTCCACCAGGCCCATATGCCGTGACCGGTGTAGTTCTCGAAGGGGCCGTCGTGGAGCTCCTGGGAGAGGGCTATGGCCGACTCTATTATTATGTCGGCGTCCTCCAGCATCCCGGCCAGTCTCATGCTGCGGTTGGATATGGGGATGCTGTCTCCTATGGCGAGACCGATGTTGCCCCCTCCCACCATCTGGGGGATGCTGACTATCACGGGAAGCCCCTTCTCGGCTCCTATGCCTATCATGGTCTTGCGGTCCGCCCCCCATCCGGCGACGGTCTCGAAGGGGAGGCCGTAGGCTCTGGCTATCTCCAGTATCTCCGAGGCCAGGGTCTCGTTCCAGAGCCCCATTGGGTAGGCCATGTTGCCAGCCGCCTTGACCACGTCGTGACCTTCCACCTCGTCTTCCTTGGACAGAAGGTCCTCGTCCAACACCATTTCCCTGCGAAGGGCTTCTCTCTCCTCGTCGGTCATCCTGGTGAACTCGAAGACGTTGCCTCTGGGCATCTTCTCCTCCGGCAGGCCGAGCTGAGAGGCGTCGCACATCTTTACCCTGTCCAGGGAACCGGCCATCTCGTGGCCTATCACGGCGGAACTTGTGGTGACTCCGTCTATTATTCCCTTGTCCATGAGCTCGGCTATAAGGGTGGTGACTCCCTCGTGGATGTTGGGGCCGCTGCCGGAGGCCACGACTATCTTACCGCCCTTTTTCTTGACCTCCACCATTTTGGCCACAGCGTCGTCTACCGCCTTTTTGGATCTGTCGTCCAGGTTGGCGTAAAATCCGTCTATGAGCTCTCTGTTTATCGTCATGATTGAGTCCCTCCCGATGTAGGTTATTTTAGTTTAGATAGGGAGCCACTATCTCCCAGGAACGGTCTGCCGCCGATTCGAGACCTTGAAAATAGTCTCGACAGTCGGCCTCGACCTTTTTTCTACGTCTGCCATCCAGATCTCTCAGAAACGCCGTTGCCATGGTATCCTCGTCGGATATCATGGTACATATCCCCATCTTTACCATGCTATCAGTTGCCTCCACGAAGTCCTCGTAGTGAGGTCCCTGGCAGAAGGGCACCCCGAAAAGGGCGGCCTCCATTATGTTCTGTCCGCCTCTGGGGGCTATGCTGCCCCCGACGAAGGCACAGTCCGCAACGGAGTAGAGGCCGAAGAGCACCCCTATGACGTCCACCACCAGGGTGCGCCATCCCGGTTCGATGCGGCTGTATAGGCTGACCGGCCCCAGATCCGACGCCAATCGGGCTATGCGGCGGGATCTCTCGGGATGTCTCGGCACGATTACGAGCCTGGCTTCGGGATAGCGGTTCAGCACCTTCCGGAAGGCCTTAATAACTATTTCGTCCTCGCCGGTGTGGGTGCTTCCGGCCAGGACGATCGGGCCTCCGTCTCCCAAGGTCGCAAGAATTTCGTCTTTGTCCAGTTCGGCCTTTCTCTCCATCAGGGCGTCGGCCTTGCAGTCTCCGGTTATCTCTATTTTTTCCTCTTCCACTCCCAGATCGATCAGTTTTTCCATGTCCGACCGGGATCTCACCATCATTCCGGTGTAGCAGGAGAGGACCTCCCTCCAGAAGGATCTGAAACGCCTCATGGACAGATAGGTTTTGTCGGAGAATCTGCCGTTGACCATAAAGGCAGGCACGCTCCGACGGCTCATCTCCCAAAGCATCCCCGGCCAGATCTCCGTCTCAACCGTTACGTAGACCTTGGGACGAAGCGAGTTCAGGGCCCTGTTCAGCACGACGGGGCTGTCCCAGGGATAGGATATCACCCTGTCGGGAACACCTTGTAGCAATCGTCCCGCCATCTCCCTTCCGGTCGGGGTTATGGTGGACAGTATTACCGGACGCTTTCCCAGAGCTACCCTGGCCCTCCTCAGAAACGGAGCCGCCGACTGCACCTCCCCCACCGACACCGAGTGGACCCAGAGGGGCCTGCCTCTTTTTCTGAGTTGGGACAAAAGCGAGGGAGCGTATATTCCCCGTCTCTCCTCCAGGCCTACTCCGGCGTATTTACGTTGCAGCCAGGGAGATGCCAGAGCGAAGCCGATAGCGGCGGCCCCTCTATAGAGTTGCAGCGACAGGGACATCTCAGGATAGTCCGGCCTGAAGAAGCTCGTGAAGGTGGACCATGCCCACCGGTCGGTCTTCATCGGTTATTATGAGAACCGAGACCTCGACGTCCTGCATTATACGGACCGCCTCCACCGCCAGATGGTCCGGCCCTATTGTCCTGGGGCCCTCGGTCATGACGTCCGAGATGTTCTCCTCCAGGGCGGAGACTCCCTGTCTCTCTATGAGCCTTCTCAGGTCTCCGTCGGTGAAGACTCCCACCAGGGTTCCCTGATCGTCCACTACGGTGGTGGCTCCGTAGTTCTTGCTGGTTATCTCGAAGAGAGCCTCCTTGACCGCCACGTCGGCCTTGACCACCGGCAGCTTGGGACCGGACCCCATAACGTCTGACACCTTGAGCAGAAGCTGACGGCCCAAGGCTCCGGCCGGGTGGAAAAGAGCGAAGTCCTCCTTGCGAAGGCATCTCATCTCCGTCACGACACCGGCCAGAGCGTCTCCGATGGCCAGCTGAACCGTGGTGCTGCTGGTTGGGGCCAGGTTGAGAGGATCTGCCTCCCTTTCCACCGAGGCGTTCAAGACCACGTCGGCACCCTTGGCCAGAGGCGATTCGAGGCTACCGGTTAGGGCTATGACCGGAGCTCCCAGACGTCTGAAGAAGGGAATGAGCTTGACCACCTCGGAGGTGGTGCCGCTGTGGCTTATGAGAAAGGCCACGTCCTCCCGACGGACCATTCCCAGGTCCCCGTGAGCCGCCTCGGCAGCGTGGAGGAAAAAGGAGGGGGTGCCGAGGGACGCCAAGGTCGCGGCGATCTTTCTGCCTATGTGCCCCGATTTTCCAAGACCGGAGATGACCAGCCTTCCTCGACATCCCTGCACGATTCGAGCCGCCTTGGCAAGCTCTGGTCCTATCCTGAAGGCCGCTTTTTTTATCTCCTCCGCCTCCTCCAGAAGGACCTGTCTCCCTATCTCGACCAGTTTCTCGTCGTCGAAGACGGGACAATCCCTCTCGCTGGGAAGACTCATCATTTCCCATCGCCCTCCCAACCCAGGGAGAATATACCCAGGTCGGACTTGACCAGGTCGTCCAGGGCCTTTATGCCGGTAAGGATGTCCTTCAGCCTGTCCAGGGGAACCATGTTGGGACCGTCGCTGAGGGCCTCGTCCGGGTTAGGATGGACCTCCAGAAAGAGAGCGTCTATCCCCAGCCCCACCGCGGCTCTAGCCAGAGCGGGAACGAAACGTCGATCGCCGCCGGAGGTATCACCTCTGCCACCGGGCATCTGAACGCTGTGGGTGGCGTCGAAGACGACGGGGCACCCCATGGATCTCATTATGGGAAGCGACCTCATGTCGACCACGAGCTGACCGTATCCCATGGTGGTTCCCCTCTCGCAGAGCATGACCTTATCGTTTCCCGCCTCGCTGCACTTGCTGACGACCGCCTTCATGTCGTAGGGGGACATGAACTGTCCCTTCTTGATGTTGAGAGGTTTTCCCGTTTTCGAGGCCGCTACCAGTAGATCGGTCTGACGACAGAGGAAAGCCGGAATCTGGAGGACGTCGGCCACCTCCGCTACCGGAGCGGCCTGCCAGGGCTCGTGTATATCCGTTATGACCGGTACTCCCAGGGTCTCCTTGATCTCCGAGAGCCAACGAAGGCCCTTTTCGAGCCCCGGGCCTCTGTAGCTGTGTATGGAGGTCCTGTTGGCCTTGTCGTAGGAGGCCTTGAATATGTAGTTCAAGCCCAACTCTTCGCAGATCTCCTTTATCCTCTTTCCGGTCTCCATGGACAGTTCAAGACTCTCCAGTGAGCACGGACCGGCTATGACGGCCAAAGGACCGTCCCCTATTCTAACTTTGCCGATCTCTATCTCGGTAACCATGGGATCTCTCCTCTCCTCGATTCTCCAGGGATTCCTTTAATCTGGAGTAAACCTCGCAACGGACGGACCAGCCCAACACTCGGGAACAGTAGCGAACGACGCTGTCCAGGGCACCGGGGGCTCCAAGTCTTCTCCTCCCCGCCTCCGCCATGGTGCGGGCCAAAGTTTCGTCCGATAGGACCAGGAGTACGGCCTCAGCCAATCTCTCCGGATCCGCCGACACGAGCCATTCGGCCTCTCCTAGCAGTTTTTGCTGAACCAACTTTCCCTTTTCCAGTATGGAGACGACCGGAACTCCCAACCCGGCACAGACCTGATTGGCCGTTCCTCCCAGCCCAAGCAGGACATGAGCTCCTACGGCGACCTCCGCCACAGGTCCTCGATGAATGTGGACCTCCACCGAGTTCGGTCCCTTCAAAATCCGTCCGTCCAGGGTCCACCCAGGACATCCCCGAGCCATTTTACGAAGATCCAGGGTCGGAGCCAGAACCGCCACGAAACGGCAGTTCCTCCGAGTCGCCATTATAACCACCGACTCCAAAAGCAATCGAACGTCCTCGTAGGCCCTGTTACGGCTTCCCGGGAGGATAAGGACTCGATCCCCCTCGGAGGGCCAGGAGAAGTCGCCCTCTTCATTATCCCCTATAAGGTCCATTATTGGATTGCCCTGGAAACGAGCGGACACGCCGGCTTTCGAAAGATCCTCGGCGGTCTCCTCGTCTCTGGTCCATACGGTCCTGGCCCGTCCTCTAAGTAGAGCCCTCTCCGCCATCCAATGACCGTGAAGGTAGTTGGTCTTGGCCGTGGCTATCAAAAGGGGAGACTGCCCCTGTCCCCACAGGGTATGAAGCAACAGATAAACGTCACCGACACACAGGGGGGTGCGAATGCAACCGCTCCTCTTCCTCCATGCCTCCAGCTGTCTTCGGATATGACCGAACAGTCCGGAGCGGACGTCGGCAATCAGATCCGCGATACGGTATTTTATGACTCCTCCCGTCGGGGTCACCGAAGGAGACGAACCGACCTTTATTCCCCTTTGCAGATATTGCTCTCCCCTTCCTACCAGGGGGAAACCTGTGACCTCCGCCACAGGAAACGCTTCCCTTACCTTTCGGGCCAGAAGGGAGCCCATGGCGTCCTCGCCGTATCCGTTGGAGGCCACCACTACCTTAGGCCTGAGTCCGTCGGTCACGGCCATCCAGAAACGGTCTTCGTCCTCCACCTCGGTCTCCAGAAAGGGGACCATAAGGGGAAAGGGGGGCTTCCATCCCCTGGGTAGGTTGTAGACGTCCTTTTCCGTACAGGCCACCCCGAAGGCACCAGACGACCTATAGATCTTTTCGATCCTCTTCAGATCCTCCGAGGTATATCTGTGATGGTCCTTGAAACGGACTTCATCGAGAACATCCACTTCCTGCCCCGACAGGGTGGAGAGGAAGCTCCCGGGGTTGCCTATGGCGGAGAAGGCGACCATGGACCTCCCCGACGGTTTTTGTACCTCCTCGAACCCAGAGCCGTTCCAGAGACACCAGCGTTCTATCCTCAGAGAGGATCTGAAAATCTTTCGTCTAGGGACCACTCGACACAGCCGGTCGTAAAGCCTTTGAACCGCCTCGGGAGATCCCTGGTCCACCTTTGTTATTACCACTATGTGGGCCCGTCTCAGGCTTTCGACCGGTTCCCTGAGGACGCCTCCCGGGACCAGCCTGCCGTTGCCGAAAGGACAGGCTGCGTCGACCAGAACGATGTCCAGATCCCGCCCCAGCTTTCTGTGCTGGAAACCGTCGTCTGCCACCACGATCTGAACCCCTCTTTTGCCCAGGGCCCTGATGTCTCCGAATCGATCCCTGGACACAGCCACGAAGATCTCAGGAAGCCTGTTGGACAGCAGAAGGGGCTCGTCCCCTACCCGGTTTCTATCGGCCTTGCCCCCTCTGAAGACGTGGGGGCCCTCGGTGCTCCCACCATATCCTCGACTGACTATCCCGGGTCTGAGACCTCTTTTAGAAAGTCCTCTGGTTATCATCTCGACGAAGGGAGTTTTATTCGTCCCTCCGAGGGTCACGTTGCCCACGCTTATAACCGGAAGAGGCGGTTCTTTAGAGGAATATATCCCTCTATCGAAGGCCCAGTTTCTCGACCTGACGAAGACAGAGGCCAGCCAACCCAACGGAGCCAGACACATCCAGGGAGAAAGTTTCTTCTCTCCCTTGGCGTGTGCCAGATAGCTTTTGAAAAGCACCATCACCGCCGCTCTCCGTGCTGTATGGCGTAAAGCCTGCTGTAGGGTCCGTCGGAGCTGGAGAGTTCCGAATGGGTTCCATCCTCCACGATCACCCCGTTCTTCAGGAACAATATCCTGTCGGCCCCCCTTATGGTGGAGAGTCTGTGGGCTATTACAAAAGAGGTTCGACCCTCCATTGCCCTGTCCATAGCCTTCTGAATGGCCTGTTCCACCTGGGCGTCGAGGGAGGATGTGGCCTCGTCCATTATGAGTATCCTAGGATCCCTGACTATGGCCCTGGCTATGGCTACCCTCTGTCTCTGCCCTCCGCTCAGGGTGACTCCCCTCTCGCCGATCTCCGAATCGTATCCCGATGGGAGGGACTCTATGAACTCCGATATACCCGCTATCTCGGCGGCCTTCACTATCTCCTCATCCGTCGCGTCGTCGTAGCCGTAGGAGATGTTGTAACGGAAGGTTCCCTTCATGAGGATCGGATCCTGGGGAACCACTCCGATCTGACGACGCAGGGAGGTAAGGTCCAGCGATTTGACGTCGTGTCCGTCTATCTCCACCGAGCCCTTCTCGGGATCGTAGAAACGCTGAATGAGGTCCACCATGGTGGACTTTCCTGAGCCGGTGGATCCCACCACAGCGACGGTCTCTCCTGGTTTCACCGAAAGGGAGATGCCCTTAAGGACCCACTCGTCGTCGTAGCGAAACCAAAGGTCTCTAAAATCCACCGCCCCCTCGACGGGGCTGAGGACGACGGGATTTTCTGGCTGTTCCACCCTTTCCCTGTTGTCCAGAAGCTCGAAAATCCTCTCGGCCGATGCCAGACCGTGCTGAAGCTGGCTTATAACCCTCGTAAGGACCGTCACAGGATGGGCCATGAAACCGAGATATCCCAAGAAGGCGATGAGGTCGCCGGGGGTCATCTCGCCGTCCACGACGGACCGGCCACCCAGCCAGAAGATGGCGGCCAAGGCGGTTATTAGTAGGACCTCTACGGCACCGGACAAGACAGCGTTGACCTGGGTCCCTCTCATGAGGGCCTTGAAGTTGGCCATGTTCTGTCGTTCGAAGCGGAGACGTTCCTGATCCTCCGTTGCGAAGGCCCGGACTATGCGGATCGCCGACAGGGCTTCCTCCGCCAGGGCGGAAAGACCGGCCAGGTTCTCCTGGATGTCGTGCCCCACCTTTCTGAGCTTTTTAGAGGCCCTGTCTATCACCCACACCGTGAGGGGAAGCACTGCGAAGGTCACCAGGGTAAGCCGCCAGTTTATGTATATCAAAAAACCGAGCATGCCGAGGGTGGTCACTCCCTGAACGACCAGGTCCACCACGGCGTTGGTAACGGTGGACTGTAACACCGTGGCATCGTTGGTAACCCGGGATATTAGCTCTCCCACCCTATGACCGTTTATGTACTTGAGGGACATATACTGAGAGGCCCTGTAGGCCTGAAGTCTAAGGTCCAGCACAACCCTCTGGCCGACCCAGGTCATGAGGTATTTCTGACCGTAGGACGCCACCCCCTTCACCACGTAGACAGCGACCAGGGTCACAGCGACCACGTTGAGCATGAACAGATCTTTCCTTATAAGGACGTCGTCCACCACGTTTTTCATTAGCCAAGGGGGAACGACGGCACATCCTGAGACCACGAACATGCAGAAGAGAGCCGACGCTATACGTTTGGTGTAGGGTTTTGCGTAGGAGAGGACTCTAAGGTAGATCTCCATGGAACGGGACGGCTTCATATCGACTATACCAACCTTTCGATCAAATCGCAGAAGACGGAGGAAGGCGACTCCACCTCGCCTCTCAGTTTTTCCAGAAGGACCCTCTGTTTCCTCAGCTTGACCTCGTCGGTCAAGATATTCGTCACGGCGTCGGCCAACTGGGCCGGAGAGATGTCCCCGACCAACTCGGGCATTATCTCCTCTTCCGCCAGACGATTGGGCCAGGCGACAAAGCCCCTCTTTCGGGCAGCGCGACGAAGGACTTTTTCCTTGAGAGAAGCTCCGCCTGGCAGAGAGAAAAACCATCCTTTGACCCCGCTGAGGGGAATCGAGCCCAAAAAATCGAAGGGAATGGCCACTATAGAGGGAACAGTTCTATCGAGAAGCTCCAGTGTATTGGTGCCGGGCTGGGTCACGGCCAGGTCCGCATCGGCCAAGGCCGCTCCTGTAGCCCCCATGAAGGGATTCAGGCCGGCGTTCCTCCAGCTCTCGACCTCCTCCGGACGAGAGAAGGGAGACAACATGGAGGCCACCTGTAGGTTCATTCTATCGATCAAAGAAGGCACCATCTCGGACAGATAGTTCCTGGCGGCGTCCCTTATCCAGGGCCGGCTTCCGGGGAAAAGGAGGACTCTTTTTCCGCGCCCCTCGCGCCATGGAGTGGGAACCTCAGGGTCCATTCTTAGACCGTCAGAGACGAGGTCTCCCACCACCTGCACCGATTTCCCCATGGAGCGGGCCATCCCGTCGAAGGCGGTTGCCTTAAGGTCGCATCTGTCCAGTCCCTTCTTGTAACCGTAGGAATAACAGGCCAAGGGGATCCTATGAAAGGCCGCCATGGCGCGGCCGAACATCAGATCCCCTCCAAGCTGTACCGCCACGTCGCATCGGTCCTTGAAAAGTTTCCCGAAGGAGCCCATAGGGTCGGACGGCCCAGTGACGACGTCGACCCCCTCCAAAGAGAGAGCGACGTCCCTCTCCCTGCCTGTCGCAAAGGGACACCTCAGAAGATGAAGATGGACCTTCCACCCTCTCAGAGACATCTCTCTGGCCAGGGGCCTGCACCATCCCCAAAGCTCTCCGGGACCGTTGGCGAGAAAGACGGCGATCGGGGATCTCACAGCCTCGATATCCTCTCTGCCCAGAAATCGGCCGCCCCTGTCGAGCCCATCATCGAACGACACCTTTTCAAGTCCCCATGGATCCGACGGCGTATTCTATGATCGGAACGGTATGATACGAGAGAGGAGAGTATCTCCGAACTGTCGCACCTATCCTGTAACAGCTCGGGATAGACCTCCTTACGGGACATGACGTTAGGTATCGACACGAAGGGAAGGTGTATGAAGTTGTCGTATATGAACCACTCCAGACTTCCGGCCCGGTACAGTACGGCCATGAACCTGTCGGACATCATAGCCTCGACCGCCACTGTTCCGCTGGCTCCGGCGGCCATTCCGCATCTTCTGAGAAGATTTCTCGCCTCTCCCCGATAAACCTCGAATTTCCCGATTTCCTCCAAGACCGAATCTCTAGAGGACCGGGAGAGTCCCGGCGCCAGGGAGAAGACGGGCTTCATCCCTAGGTCTTCGAGTCGCCTGGCCAGAGACACCAGAATCGGCATCAGCCGACGGATCTCCGAACCTCTGCTTCCGGGAAGCAACGCAACCGAGTCCGGCTCCGAAGGGGGAATCGGGGGAGGGAAGGTATCCACCATAGGATGGCCTATCCAGGCGGAGGAGACGCCGTTGCGAACCAGATGGCTGTGTTCGAATTCGAAAAGAGGCAGATTGAGGTCGAAAAGCTCCCTCAGATGGATTACTCGTCTTTTCCTCCAGGCCCACACGGTAGGGGGAGACAGATAGATCACCGGTCCGGAATAACCGCTTTTACGAAGCCGCCTCACCATGGGAATATGGAAGTCGGGACTGTCCACCACGACGACCGCCTCGGGTTTTACGCGACATATCTCCCCCACAATACGGTCGGCCAGTTTATACAATCTGGGCAGAGCCGCCAATGCCTCGGAGACGCCCATTATATGGAGCTCCGAGCTTTTCCATAGGGGCTCAACCCCGGACGCTGCCCCCTGCTCCCCTATCATGCCCCAAAGCGGACGGGAGTATCCCGATTTTCTCAGGGCTCCGGCCAGGGAGGAGAGCAGGATGTCTCCCGAGATCTCCCCGCAGCTCAGGAAGATGGACACGACGCCACCCCTATCACCGATATCCCCAACCTGGAGGCCGCCTCGGACAGTTTTTCACGGTCCATTATCAAGACGTTTCCCGCCTCGACGGCCAGACAGGATAGACCGGATTCCGACATGGACTCAAGGGTTTTCCTCCCCACCACCGGAATATCGTATCTACGGTCCTGATCGGCCCTCATTCCCTTGACCAGAACGCCGGCGCCGGATATCCCTCCGGCCCTTCTGACCGTTTCGTCCGTTCCCTCCATGGCCTCCACCGCCACCACCGATCTTCGACAGACCACCAGCGACTGGCCGAAGGACAGAGGTAGCAGACGTCCTAGGACGGTTCTGCCGTAGTCCACGTCGGCCAGGTCGGAGGGAGAAGGCTCCGGACCGGCGATATGTCCCTCTGAAGCTATCATGTCGGGAAGTATGGAGTCGTAGCCGAGCACCGATATGCCCAGCTTCTCTACACGGTCTATGACAGCCCCCAGAAGGGCGTGGTCGTTTCTGTCGTCCAGACCTGCGACTATACCCTTGATCTCTCTGTCGGCGGAGTCGTCGTAGATGACGGTCTTGGAGACGTAGCCTGCAAGAAGAAGTCTCTTTATCCTACGAAAAAGGAAGCTCCCGAAGATCTTTACCAGGTTGATATCCTTCACCGGTATCACCGACACGCCATACGCCTCTATATCCTGCCAGTCGGACCGGATGGCATAGACCACCGGGCTCTCTCCGGAGGCGACCAGGTTTTTCAATATGACCAGAGGCAGGTCGCCATCTCCGGCCACAAGGGCCAGATTGCCTTTTTTCGAAGAAACCCTCATCGATTGGCCCTCAAGGTCAACAGCCCTCCGAAACCGAGAAACACGACGTTGGCCAACCAGGCAGCGACCAGAGGAGGTATATGTCCGCTCTCTCCAAGAGCCCGGCCCATGGACATGACCACGTAGTAGGCGAAGACTATCAGGACGCTGAGTCCGAAGCCGACTCCCATGCCCCCCCGTCTTTGAGGTCGGACTCCCAGAGCAGCACCGATGAGTGCGAGCACCAGGCTGGCCCAAGGTATGGCTATGTGGAGATGATAGGACACCCAAAGAGGGACCAGATTTGCCCCTTGGGCCTTCATTATCTCTATGTGTTCCCTCAGTTGGGACAGACTCATCTCATCGGGCTTCAGGGATGAACGAGCCACCTGTGTAGGGGTTAGGTCGAGAGGAAGCCTCTGTTCCTTGAAACCGAAGAGAAAGCCCACCTTTCCCTCTTTATCCACTGAAAAGGCTTTTCCGTCCGAGAGGGACCACACCCCATCGCTCCAGTTTCCCTCGTCGGCGGTGGTTATCCTGCTCAGCCGTCCGTCGTCGAACTCCTGAACCAAAACGTTTTCCATCGAGCCCTTTCTCGTCCTGAGCCTTCCCACGTAGATAACCCTGTTGAGTTTGCCGCCGCTCTCGTCCTTCAGGAACATCCTCTCCCTCAGGAGGGTTGGCTTCTGCTTTACCACGTCGTACAACAGGATGTTCTCGGCGGCCCGGTTGGCTATAGGGACTACCGTCTCGTTCATGAAGAAGGCGGAGATGGCGACCAAGGCGGCTCCCCACAGAACCGGTCGGGCTATCCTCTGAAAGGATATGCCCGAAGCCTTCAGGGCGACTATCTCGCTGTTGGACGACAGGCGTCCGAAGGAGAGCAATGTGGACAGGAGACAGGACATCGGGAGGGTCAGTACCACCACCGAGGGCAGCTTGTAGACGAAAAGCTTGAGCACCGTGGACAGGGATATGCCCTTTTCGATGAGCATATCGGCTATCTTGAAGAGCAGGTCGCCTGCCACCAGTATCACGGTGAAGGTCAAAACTCCGAACAGAAATGAACTGCCCAGCTCTTTCAGGATGAACCTGTCCAGTATCCTTGGTCTCAACGCAGTCCCTCCGCTACGAGGCGGTCAACGACCTCTCGGATAGCTCCCCTGCCTCCCGGGGCCGAGGTGATCCAGTCGGCCACGGCCTTTGTCCTCGCGGTTCCGTCGGCTACGACGATTCCCATACCGGACCAGACGAGACAGTCGATATCGTTGACGTCGTCGCCTACGTAGGCCACTTGGTCTTCTGTAATGCCCATGGATTCGGCCAGTGCCTTGAGGTCGCCGATCTTATCGGACGAACCGTTGTAAACGTAGTTAACGCCGAGCTCAGAGGCTCTCAGTTCGGTGACCTTGGAATACCGGCCGCTGATAAGAGCCACCGTTCCGCCTCTTTTCATAAAGTTGACTATGGCCATGCCGTCCTTGACGTCGTATCTCTTGGTCTCCTCCCCACCGGCGGATATATAGATGCCTCCGTCGGTCAAGGTACCGTCTACGTCCATGGCTAGAAGCTCGATCCTCTTCATCGCCGGGCCCAGGAGCATAGCCCTCTTTTACCGGCATCGATAAAGTCGAGCATATCGCCTATGAGAGGATCGTCTCCCATCTGTTCCCTCAAGAGTGCGGTGGCCTCCTTGGTGGTCAGCCCGGATCTGTAGAGGGTTCTGTAGGCTCTTTTTATGTCTAACCTCTGTTCAGAGGTGAAGCCGGCCCGTCTAAGACCGACTACGTTCAGGCCGTAAACCTTGGCCGGATGGCCGTCCACCATGGCGTAGTGAGGTACGTCCTTAACTACTTTGGACGCTCCCCCCACCATGCAGTATTTGCCTACCGACACGAACTGATGCAGCCCGGAGAGCCCGCTCATAACGGTTCCATCTCCAAGAGAGGAGTAGCCGGAAAGTCCCGATTTATTGGCTACCGTGACATCCTTGCCAACTCGGACGTTGTGTGCCACGTGGACCCCCTCCATCAGCATTGTCCTGTCTCCTACTACGGTCTCGTTGCCCTCTCCGGAAGCCCTGTTGACCGTAACTGCCTCTCTAAGGACGACTCCGTCTCCTATCCTCACCCAGGATTCCTCTCCCTTGAAGTCGTGGTCCTGAGGTTCTCCACCCAAGACGGCGTTCTCCCATATACGGCAGTCGGCCCCTATGGACACGAAGTTCATGACTCGGACGAAAGCGCCCAGAACCGTTCCGGAACCGATGGAGACTTTCCCGTCTATCACGGAATAGGGGCCGATTACTACGTTCTCCCCTATCTCGGCCTCCGGAGAGACTATGGCTGTAGCGTGTATATGGACCGACACGATGGGATCACTCCAGCCTGTCGTCCACTACGAATCCGAGCTCGGCCTCCGCGACCACGTCGTCTCCGACCTTTGCCACGGTGGACACCTTGCCTACCTTGCCTCTAAGACGTGTCAGGGTAGCGGTGGTTATCATCTGATCTCCGGGCCTTACGGGACGACGGAAACGGGCCTTGACCACCGACGTGAGGTATATAACCTTGCCCTCGAACTCGGGCTTCGAAAGCAGAACCACCGCTCCGGTCTGTCCCATTGCCTCGATTATGAGAACTCCGGGCATGACCGGCTCCCCGGGGAAATGGCCCATGAAGAAGGGCTCGTTTATTGTCACGTTCTTGAGGCCTACCACCCGCTCGAGATCTGACTCCAATATGCGGTCGACCAAAAGGAAGGGGTAACGATGGGGAAGGAACTCCATTATCTTGTTGATGTCGAACATAACGATCAATCCTCCGATATTATTCTTTTAGCTATCTCTTTTACCAGTCTCTGATGCATGGAATGACCGGCTTTAATGGCTATGACGTGGGCGGCCAGGGGGCGACCGAGCAACACTAGATCTCCCAATAGGTCAAGTATCTTATGGCGAACGAACTCGTCCTCGAATCGAAGTCCGCCCTTGGCCAGAACTTTCCGTCCGTCCACCACCATGGCGTTTTCTAATGAGCCTCCCAGAGAAAGCCCGCTTTTTCTAAGGGTCTCGACGTCCTCCATCATGGCGAAAGTACGACACGAGGCTATCCGGTCGATAAAATTATCACGGCTCAGGTCCATAGAGAGGCATTGAGTTCCTATGGCAGTGCCGGGATAGTCGATAACGTAGGTCACCCTCAATCCGTCGTAGGGCAGTGCCACCACCGACCTTCCCAGGGATCGGTCGTCTACCGCTACCGGTTCGTCCAACCTCAAGGGATCGATAAATCCGTTTTCAGTCACCCCGGCCTTCAACAGGGCTTCCGCAAAGGACGAAGCACAGCCGTCCATGGCAGGGATCTCTCCTCCGGCGACATCCACGGCAACCTCGTCCAAACCCAATCCTGCTATAGCTCCGAACAGATGCTCCACCGTCCTAACTTTATAGCCGTCAGGCAGAATGAGAACGGTCCCTCTTCCGTCGCCGTCCCATTCGAGACGATCGAGTGGGAAAAAAGATCCGTCCCGATAGAGAGTTATTCCTCTCCTGCCAGAGGGGAAGACCCGTACGCCACAGTCCAGGCCGGAATGAAGCCCTATCCCTCGGAAAAGGACCTCTCTATCGAGAAGATACCTGGGGGACACGTCAACTGTCCTCCGATATAAGCCGCTCCAGACGCTTCACTCTATCGAAGAGATCCCCTATTCTAGAGGTGTAGGCATCCTGTCGAAGCTTGGCACGGTGGTTCCTGGCGGGAAACCCGGATACGAGCGAGCCGGAGGGAAGGTCTTTGGTGACCCCTCCCGAGGCGGCGACAACCGAGTCCGACCCCACCCTGATGTGATCCTGAACTCCCGATCTAGCTGCCATCACAACCCTGTCCTCCAGGACGGCGCTACCTGCAATTCCCGCCTGAGCGGCCAATAGACAGTCTTTACCGATGGAGACGTTGTGACCTATCTGTATGTGGTTATCTATCTTGGTTCCCTCGCCTATGACGGTGTCACCTATGGTTCCCCTGTCAATGGACGTATTGGCCCCTATCTCGACGTCGTCGCAGATCCGAACTCCACCTATCTGGGGAATCTTGACGACCCGGCGTCCCTCGGAGGCCGGTATATGACCGAAACCGTCCGCTCCTATAACGACGTTGCCGTGTATAAGAACCCTGTCGCCTACGGAACATCCCTGATATATAACCACTCCCGGTTCTATCACCGAGTCCTCACCGATAGAGACTCCCTCTCCTACGAAGACGTTTGCCCTGAGGACCGCCCCGGCCGACACCGAGGCCCCTTCGGACAGAACGCAGAGGGGCCCGATGGAGGCGTTTTCGTCCACGTAGGCTGATCGATGGACCACAGCCGAAGGGTCTACCCCCTCCGAAACGGTCGCTTTTTTCTGAAAGAGCCCGAGAATGACGGCCATCGCCAATCTGGGCTCCCGAACGGAGATGCCTCTTCTGCCGTCGGAAAACGCCTCTTCTTTACCGACTATCGACACCTCGCGGGGAATATCCTTCAATATTCTGCCGTCGAGGACCACCACTATGCTGCCCTCCGATGCTTCCTCCGGGGTGGAGACCCTCTGAATCAGGAAGTCTCCCTTTCCTATACATCGGCCCTCCAGTATCTCGGAAAGCTGACTCAGACTGTACGACATATAAAGCTCTCTCTCCTCTCGACGATCGATCTCACAGATCGCCTATGGCACGAAGACTCCACCGGTCGTCGTAACGATCGTCGTAATTGACTTCCACCGAGACGACCTGGTTTATCCTGTATCCCAGGGCCATCTGGTTTTCGTAGTCCTCGCTATAACGGCACCAGAAATAAGGTCCTTTTTTGTGTCCCCTAACCCACAGCCTGTACCAAAGTTCGTCGTCGGGATCGACGTACTCGACTCCTATCCAGACCGGATCTACCAGCCCCCATCTGAGGCCGACACGGCTCTCTAGACTCCAGTTTTCCAGGTCGACCAGGAATTCGCCGTAAAGTTCCGACTCCCACCGGGGAACCAGCTTGACGAAACGACCTATATGAAACCCCAATTCGGGGGACCTGCCGTTGGCACCGGCCTGAGCGGCTAACCAGGCCCTGAGAACGTAACGTCGACTCTCCACCAGGGCATCAACCTTGGTTATCTGACTGGGAACCACCGATATACTCACATCGGACCTGGAGTTAGAGACGGTGTTTCTCCTCTCTACCATGGCGCTAGCCCATCGATCCAAGGCTTCGCCATGGGATTCGATCCACGATACGGGAAGCCCCATAACCGGAGAAAGATCCTTCAACAAAGACTCCTTCAGCCTGTCCATAAGTATGTTGGGCAAGGTTCCGGAATATATGGTCGGATCGGTAGCCAAGACGTAGGGAGATTCGGGCGTGACGGTCAACTCGAGGAGTACTCCCTCCTCCTTAAACCGAACGATTGCCCCCCCTCTCCAGCCGGGCATTTTATCCTCCATAACCGCTCGTAGCTCCGATCTGAAGGCGTCGTCTCCCCAGGTCAGGGCCTGATAGGGGACACCGGAGAGTTTCCCCAACATCTCCGATTCGACCGATTTGAGATCGTCGTCCATCCAGCGAGAGAAGGGTTCCTTGAGATCCGGCGAGATGAACTCGATCTCCCAGGGAAGAATCTTTTCTGCCGATAGGACTATGGACGGATTTTCCCGTCCGTTTTTAACGACGTCGATGTCGTAACCGTTGAAAAGTCGGCTGGAGACAAGACCGAGAGTCTCCACCGCCCGCAAGCGGGACAGCCCGCTCCTAGAAAGCTCGGACCATACGGCATCCACCGCTCTCTCCGCCGCGGCGGAGATCCATAATGGCGCACCGGAAACCCTTATCTCGGCTCCCAACGCCGGCAAGACCGAGGACGAAAAAAGGAGGGCCAGGGCGACAGTGACGGCCGCCACAGCCCCCCTAAGGCCCTTCTCTCGACCTCGATCAGAAAATTTCGCCGAACCCGAAGTGGAACTGCGAGTCGTCATCGCCGTTAGCGTAGTCCAGACGCAGATTGCCCAAAGGAGTCCTAACCCTCACCCCAAAACCGTAGTCGTCTATCATGTCGGAGAAGCTCATCTCGGTGTTCCCTATATCGTAGAACAGGACGAAGGAGAAGGCCTCCTCTATGGGAACGTGGAGCTCGAAGTTACCGAGAAGCATCTCCTCTCCCTTGAACTGTCCCGACTCGTACCCCCTCAGGGTGGTGGAACCTCCTATTTCGTAGCGTTCCATCCAGGGGATGGTGCCACTTGACGAACCGGCCTTTATCCTGGCAGCTATGTACACCGGGTTATCCTTCTTGATGTTTATGTCGACCAGATCCTCCACGTCCTTGATGGGAAGAAAGGCCTTGCCCTCAAACCAGTATTTCGTGAAAGTCCAATCTCCCCCAAGAAGCTCCATGGCGTGCTCTATCGCGATGGTCTCGACATCGCCTTTTTTGTAGCTGAGATAGGGATCCAGGTTATTTCTTGTAATCTTCCCCTCCACGGAGAAATTTGTACCGCTGGTCCCGCCGTTGGCGGTGGCGAGATCGAACTGATCCCTGGAGCCGCTCTTGAACTCTACGTCGCTGTCGTGCCAGTCGAGCGTGACGAACCAGCTTAGCTTATCGTCACCCTTGAACTTCTTTCCCGCTCCGATGTATCCACCCTTGCGCTTCTCGTCGTAATCGAAGAGCTCTCCATTGGTGGATATGCTGTTATCCCAATAGGATCTGTCCTCGTACTCTCTGCTGTAAGCACCGATCTTCCATGCGTAGGTCTTTTCGTCCATGTAGTTGTCGGAGAGGCTGGCCCAGTATCCCTCGTAATCTCCGGCCTCGAACCCCACGTCCAGGTTGACTCCCCTTCCCGCCATGTTGGAGTCGCCGTAGGACACCCCGCCCCCCCAGCCGCTGCTGGAACCGTGACTGATGGAAAAGGACACCCTGCCGGTCTTCTGTTCCTTAACGGTAAGGATGAGGTCCATATCTCCCGAGCCGTCTTCGGAAGGCTCGAAACCTACGCTGACGTCCTCGAAATAGCCAAGCGCCCTTATCTTGTTGAGGGAATGACGAAGTCTGATGGAGTTGAACAGATCACCCTCTTTTACGTCTATGACCCGACGTACGACATAGGTCTTGGTCTTTCTGTTACCCTGTATGACGATCTCTCCGATCCGAGGCTCCAGTACATAGACCTTGACGATACCTCCCTCGACCTGAACGTCCTCGATACGCATCATGACGTAGCCGTCTTCCTGAAACTTGTCCCTTATTCTCTGAAGGTCGTGGCGAAAAAAGACCCGGTTGAATACGGTTCCGGGGGTAGTGAAGACCTGCTTCATGAGGTCTTCTTCGCTGTAGACCGTATTCCCTATGAACTCGACCTTCTCGACCACGGGGTTTTCGGTCACAACGTAGGTAACAGCCGCACCTCCGTTGTAGGGGTCTATCTTGGCATCCACGTAGGAAAAAAATCCCAGGCCATAGATGGCCTCTATGTCCTTCTTGAGAACGTCCTGATCCAAGGGCTCTCCTATCTTGGTCTGGACGACCCCGAGAATATGCTGGGAGACGACCTCCTCGTTTCCCTGTACGTCTATCATGGTGACCACTGGCGCAGCGCTGGCTACGGAAAAAAACACAGCTACCAGTCCTATGGCTAAAAGCAAAGATACCGACGGTCGCCTCACAAGACCCTCTCCTTCCGGATGTTAGTTCATCTCTCTTCCAACAGGACGGGACCGTCGTCGGTCCTCAGCGCCCTCTGTCCAATTTCCATAAGCTCTATAAACCTATCCAGCGGAACCTCGCTTTCGGAGGATCCGTCTTTGACTAATCGCCCTGTTTTTTCGACCTTTACGGCCCTCATGGAAACCCGATCCGACGGATTCTCTCGGACCGCCGGGGTCTCAGGATCTCGCTCGGGGATATTCGCACTGCTGAGGTTTTTTCTCAACATAAGCAACATCTCCCTTTCGTCCCGAGTGACCAGCTCCAGGAGGGCTTTCTGATCCTCCCATGCGAGGGAGGCTCTCACGGCCCTGCGGACTGGTTCGGGCATCGAAACAGGAAAGGCCGTCACCAAAACGAACACGGCCGCGGCGATCGAGGCCCCGATTGATCTGGAGAATCGGCGAGTTCGCGTCTTGACTCTGCTTCCGTCGACGATGGACCAAAGCTCTCTCCTGGCGTTCTCCATTTCCGCAGAGGCGCATTCCATATCGGCCAATGCGTTTTCCCAGGAACGGGACTTACAGGCTACCAGACAACGTTCCAACCATCGTTGGACCTTTTTTATCTTTCCGTCCATAAGAGGACCCTCCCGCAAAATAAGGTATCATCCTGCGTAAAAGTATCCCCGATCAACCTCTGGAAGTGGCATCGTTCGGAGAAAGCCACGATTTCAGCCAACCCAAGGCCTTTCTCCTGAGTCTGTAGACGTGACTGACGTCTATATTCTCCTCCATTGCTACGTCCTTGGCGTTGCGCCCCTCCATTATCAGATCGGACAATATCCTGGCTTCTCTCTCCGGAAGATGACTCAGTCCGTCCTTCAGATCCAGTACTGCGTCTATAGTCTCCGACGACATAGGATCTCGGAGCTCTTCGTCGAAATTTTCCATGGGGAAGGGGGCCTTGGCTTCCTTCCTCTGGAGATAGTTCAACATTTGGCCTCTTATTCTGTAGTAACCGTACGTGGTGAAACGAAAACCTCTAGATGGGTCGAAGCTATCTATTCCCTTTATGAGAGCCATCATCCCCTCCTGAATCAGGTCGGGGTAGATGTCCCCACTCACGTTGAACTTCTTGGCGATCCAAAAGACCAAGGGACGATAGGCCAATATGAGATCTTCCCTGGCGGAGGGATCTCCGTCCTCTAGAGACGACCAAAGCCGTCGTTCTTCCTCTTCGGCTAGACGGTTTCCCTCCATAGCGATGCCCCCTTTTCTGCATAATCCCGAAGGTTATTTTACCAGCTAAGGGGAAAAAAGGGGACTATCTAAAAGGATAAAGGAAGCTTTGTACCCGTCTCCATAAGTTGATGAAGGCTGTCGTTGAAAAACATCAGAGATGGACTCCCTCTCCAGAAGGAGATCCCCACCATGGCGCAGTTATCCAGACGGAAACGCCAAACGGAGGAATCGGGCAGAGAAAAAAGGTCGGCCACGATGGCTCGTATCAGTCCACCGTGAGTGACGGCCAACACCCTCTCTGCATCGCAGGAGAGGACCTTGGAAACCACCCGTTTCGCCCTTTCTCGGACTTTCCCGAAGGGCTCGCCTCCCGGAGGGGTCCAGGAACCGGGGTCGTTCCGCCAGCGATCGTACTCGTCGGAATAGGCATCCATAACCTCGCCGACAGACATCCCCTCCCAGGCACCGAAGGAGATCTCTCTCAGATCATCCATAACGGAGAGTTTCGGTCCGCCCTGCCACCTCTCGGAGACTATCTCGGCGGTTCTGAAGGCCCTTCGAAGCGGGCTGACGAGACACACGCCGGGAACCCATTCGTTCAATCTCTCAGCGGTCTTTTCCGCCTGAAGCTCTCCCGCTCCGTTGAGTGGGATGTCCATGGAGCCCTGATATTTAAAGGCTATGTTCCAATCCGTCTGACCGTGACGCAAAAGAAGAAGCTTTTTTTCGTCCACCTAGAAATCTCCTTTCGAGAGATAAAAAAAAGGCTCTCGGTCTAGACCGAGAACCCTGAGATCACTGGAGCCGGTGTGCAGATTCGAACTGCAGACCTGCGCATTACGAGTGCGCTGCTCTACCAACTGAGCTACACCGGCCAGAAAATGGCGGTCCCAGCGGGATTTGAACCCGCGTCGCCGCCGTGAAAGGGCGGTGTCCTAGACCCCTGGACGATGGGACCGCTTGGTGAGCCGTGTGGGATTCGAACCCACGACACCCGGATTAAAAGTCCGGTGCTCTGCCAACTGAGCTAACGGCTCTTCTGCATTCCGGGAACGCTTGGGTATCTTACTGTCTCAGTCCAAGGTTGTCAAGTCTCTGTCCTGTCTAAAAGACATCTCCCGTCGGGACAGCATACATCGGGAATGTTCTCCCTTAGCCAAACCTCTCCGGGGTGACGCCCTAAAGCCAACCAAGACGCGACCTGAAGGTGAAGGCACTTCACGGTCGGACGACTGTTCGGCACATAGCGGATACCTCCGACTCCTCCAGATCTGATAACCTCCCAGATAGGTCTTCGGTGCAACCTCAGGAAACGCTTTTCTCCCGAGGAAAGCAGACGAAGACGCAGAATCCTGTGCTCAAGCTGAAAATCCCGCCACCTTTCCTTCCGTAACAGAAGAAAATCCTCCAACGAGGAAACTCCCCCCTTGGATTCAAGAGTTCCTAGAGATCGAGCCAGCCACGGACAGGACAACCAGAAGGTGGTAGGAAACGGGAATCCCTTCCTAAGAGGAAAACATCTCAAGACCTGAGGGGCCCCCCAACGGCAACGACGAGCTATGCCGACGATAAAGGCCGGATCGAAATGCCTCCCCCCCATCTGACGAGACACGATGTCGATATCCCGTCTGAAAGGCAAAGGGGCTCTTCCGGTCATAAAATCTAACGTCCGCCCTTCTTTCGGCCGCCTCTTCCACCCGACTTGGCACTGTTCAATGTCGCTATCTTCTCCTCGCTTTTCTTGAGAAAACTTGAAAGTTTTCTCTCGAAATCCTCTTCCGGAGTCTTAGGAGCTGAATTCTCCCTGGAGAAACCTCCGGACGGACCTCCTCCCGATCCGCCTGGCTTGCGGAAAGGAGGTCTGCTGGGGCGTGCGGGAGGCTCGGACATAGCCTTGATCGACAGGTCGATACGCCCTTTGTCGTCGATCTTGATGACCTTTGCCGTGATTTCCTGCTCCGCCGAAACCACGTCGGACACGTTTTTGATGAAGTTGTGAGACAACTGAGATATGTGGACCATAGCCCTCTGCCCCGTGGACAGACGGACGAAAGCTCCATAAGGCATAACCTGCTCAACAACTCCAGTGACGACGTCTCCCGGGCTTACCGAACTGTTCTCTTTGACATTTTTCTTTTCTTCCATTGCGTTCCCCTTGGGGTCTCCTTTCATTTCTCTCGTGATAATATAGGTAATCTATATCAAATCCATTTCCACGCCAGAGGAGGTCTCTTTCCGGGATCGGAGACGAGACACAACATCCGAGAGGAACGTCCTTGACAGGATGAATTATACCAGATATAGAGATCGCCGCTCTCTTTCTCCAGTGCGCTTTTCAAGAGACTATCCTTAATTATGGGATAATAGACGGCCATGAGGTCCTTCCGTCGATCGCCGCGAAGCCAGTGAACCCTGTTCCTTCTAATCAACGGCATACGGGCTATTACGGCCAGACCGTTTCTTGTCTCGGCTCTGTCGGACCGAAGGGAGATGGTCTCGACCGAGACGTCGAAGGAGAGAGAGGTCTTCCCTCCCCTGGCCTTGGGAGGAGAGATAAAAAGATCCAGTTTTTTACCTTTAGCCCTCAAACCTCTCCACTGAGCACATCGAGATACGGTAAGCTTGACCGGAGATCTGAGAGGATGAACATCTACGGATCTGGTAGCGGACGAAACGGCCACCCTGCGAGAACCCTCGGACAAGATAGCTTTATGAATCGAAACTCTGGACAGAAACAGCCTCCTTAGACCGTTCTTTACGGAATCGAAATCCATTTTATCAGTCCAGTGCTTCAACTGCCTTCGATATCCGATTGAAGGGCTCCAGAAGCTCCATCGTCGAGGACAGGTTAACCAGAAGAGAGACTACCCTATCCAGAACCTCAGCTTTTTCAACTGTCACTCGATAAGGAGGTCCCATTAAATCGGTCTGCACCAAAAATGTGTTCTCCTCCGGAAGAGGGGCCGTCGCACCGGGAGTATCCAAGGGAGCTCTGGAGGTGGAATCGATCGATGCGGACAAAGACTTGGACATACGAACTAGGGGGATGAGAACTCGGCGGTCCTCACATACCCATATATCGGGCTTTTCCTCCACTGCTTCGATAAGACTTCCCAGGATGACGTCCTCCTGGATATATACGTCCAACGCCTCGCCGTACAGAACTCTCTCCAGTTTGGTAGGCGAGACCGGATCGGTGTACCTGAAATCCAAGGGTATCCCCCTGTCGTCCACCACCAGGAGAGCTCCTCTGAAGACGTCACCGTCCGCCTCTACTCTGACGTAGCCTATGCTGGACCTATCAGGCATAGAATTCGAATCCCTCGCTTTTTTCCGTTTCGTCCCCTTCGTCGTCTTGGGATCCTCTTTTTCCTCCGCCACCGCGCCTTCCGTTCTTTCCGGCGTCTCTGTCACCGACCCCGGGACGCTGGGATTCGGCCGACTCATCTCCGGATTGGACGGAAATATTTTTATGCTCGGCTTCCTCCGCCGCCGCCTCGGATTGAAGGGCCTGTTGGGCCGATGACGACGGGTCCTTATGGCTCTGGGCGTTCTGCTCCATCTTCCAGAAAGAAAGTTGATGGTCTATAGGATGTATCATCTCGACATACGACCTCCTTCGACCTATTTAAGGGTCATAGGGTAAGGGCTTCAACTCTCCGTCGTCGTATCGGAAGGTAATAAACCGCATCTCTTCCCTCACGAGATAGGTTATTCCCCTCATCGTTACGGAGACACCGGGATAGCAGGTCTCCTTGACGTTTACTTTCGGATCGGATCTGCTTCTCTCTATCTTTAGTTCAACTTCCTCCTGTTCCTTGGTCCAACCATCTATCAAGGAACGTAGTTGAAAACTGCCCTTGGTGAGCTTGAGCATGATGGTTCTTTTCTCCGTATCCAGTTTTCCGGCCTTTTCTATTTTTTTCAAGAAAGCTATGTTGGTATCTATTTGATTTAGCTTATCCCTGTTTTCCTCTATGAGGGAGATCAGCTCGCTCTTTCGATTGGCCAACTCGGGAGGAACTCCCACATGAACCTCGGTCTTCGTTCCCATCTGGCTGCCCAGATTAACACAGCTAACTGCTATACCGGCCTGGACCTTGCCACCTACGATCTGCCCCTTGCCTCCTCTGTTCCCAGCGATAACGGATTTACCAGCCGATACGTCGCTGTGCATAATGGCGTCCTTGACCTGCAGGTTCTCGTCCACATGGATGGTCGCCTTGTCTATATAGCCAGCAGAAAGTGACCCCCCGCTTCGAATGTGCCCTTTGTTCCCTCCGGAAACCCCTATTTTGATTTCCAGATCCCCGTCGTTCTCTATGACCGCTCCCTCGACAACGCCTCCGATTGAGACATTCCCGGAGGTCTTTATCTCGAATCCGTCCCTGACGGCACCTTTTACGTCTACGGAACCTATGAAATGGACGTTCCCCACGCTGTAATCCACGTCGCCCGGAACGACATACACCGGCAAAACATCCAGAACGCTGCCTCTGAAGACCAGGTGTCCATCCTGATCCGCATAAAGGGTGGTGCCGTCTTCCGATGACCTGGTCCCCTGCCCCGCCGGAAGTTTACGGTCTTTGCCGTTTTTGGCCTTTACCGTCTTTCCTAATACGTTGATACCGTTTTGTCCATCGGTCTGAGGTATACGGGTAGCCAATACCTGATCCTTATGGACTATAGTGACGGAGGAAAGTTCCTTGAGATCCACCTTTCCTCCCTCGTTGGTTCCTAAAGGACGACTGCTTCCGAACTCCACGACATACTCGACCTCGGCGTTACGACCGTCGATTGCAGGATCACCTCGGGCAACGTCAACCCATTGGTCCGAGAGATGCCCGTCGATTATCGTATGTAGAGCCGGTTCGTCTATTCCGTAAATGACGTTTTTAGTCTCCAGGGCCTTCTTGAGGTCAGACACACTGGGCCAAGGAGCATCTCCCTCGGGAGGCTCTACTGCGATTCTGGCGACCATCGAGTCTCTGGATATCTCTACCTTTACCTTGGCATCTTTTCTGGCCTCTCCTTGAGCGATTCTGGTCTTATTGCCCGGGGTCTCCAGGGCCTTTTCCACCGCTTCAGCTTCGAAGTTGGAAATCTTCTCTCTGGTCAAGAAGTTCAACACATCGGCTAGGGAGACCCCTTCTTCGACCGAGAGATAAACCCCTTCTTCGTTTTTCTCTATCGTGAGTCGCTCAGACATCGTACACCTCCATATCGAATCGTGGACGGACCTTCAAATCAGCTGTGAACCGAAAGTCTAGCCTTTAAGGAGACGATGGCCTTTCCGTGTATCTGAGAGACCCTCGACTCGGTGACACCGAGGACAAGCCCTATCTCCTTAAGGGTCATTTCCTCCAGATAGTACATGGAAAGCACCAAACGTTCTCTCTCGGAAAGACGATGCAAGGCCTTGGTTACTCGGTCGATATCCTCGCGATTCTCCAGAACTTCCTGAGCAGAGGCCCCGGTATCGGAGAGCAGATCCCCTTTCTGAACGTCTCCTTCATCCAGGGACATTACCTCGTCCAGGGAGACCACGTACCCCCTTGACGCCAGGCTGAGCATCTCCCTGTAGGTCTTATCGTCTACGTCCATCTCCTTCTTGAGAGATTCGTCGTCGGGAGCTATCCCCTGAATCATAAGCCGCTCTGTGGCCCTCTCCAGACGTTGTAGTTTTTCCCTGCCGGTTCTGGAAAACCAATCACATTTTCTCAGTTCATCCAGTATAGCTCCCCTTATCCTGGGAACAGCGAAGGTCTGGAAAGAAAAGCCTCTCTCTATCTCGAACCTATCGATGGCGTCCAAAAGCCCCATCAGCCCGAAACTGACGAGATCCTCATAGTCCAAACCAGGTGGGGGAGTAACGGTCATCCGTGCCACTACGTACTTGACGAGAGGAATATAGCGGCTTACTATCTCGTCCTTCTCGGAGGGATTCAACCGATATCTCTGCCACAGGGCCTCGTCCTCTTTGGATGGCGGCATAGAAGTATCCCCCTCTCGAAATCCACCGAAAGATAAGCCAAGCTCGGTATGAGACTATATTATATCCCCTGCTTGCCTGTGCCCAGGGTCTTGACGATCAATATCCAGTCGTCCGTGGAGAACTCTACGCTTCGCCCTTTGTTTCCTCCGGTGTCCGAGGCCACAAGTTTTATTCCCGCAGATTTAAGGTTCTTCTCGGTCTCCTCGGCGTTTCTAGTCCCCACCGCCAGAAATCCAGTCTTGGATCCCGGGACGTTGAACATCTGAGATCCGCCAGCCATCTTGGCCTTCAGACGTTCTTTTTTGGCCCCGGCCCTCAACACCATGTCGATGAGGGTGGGAACGGCTGTATCGGCGAACTTACCCGGCTTCGGATTTTCCTTGTCCTTTCTGCTCTCCGGCAACATTATATGAGCCATGGCGGCCACCTTAGCCGTCTCATCGTAGAGGACCAGACCGATACAGGATCCGAGACCGAGAGATACTAGTTTGCCGGGGTGTTTAACAAGGACCGTGTCGGCCATCCCGACGTGTTGCCCTTTTTCCATCAAAGCACCCCCAGTTTGGAGAGAAGGATCTCGAGAGCGCCGGGATCTGGAACCATCATTATGTTCCCCTTGATGTCCGTCCCCTCTTGGTCCAGCTTCAAGGTCGTGTTAACCAGGAGAGCCAGTTCACCGGACTGGGCAAAGATGGAGGCGACGAACTCCAGTATGGCCCCCAGCATATCATGGGCGACTCCTGGCACCGAGATCGAGATCGACTCAGATCCTATCATCCGGTTGACCGCGTTCAGAAAGGAACTCAGGATTATGTTTCCGAGCTCGCTGAGGGCGCTGTCTCTCATCTCCGGGGGGAAGTCTCTTCCATCCGTGTTCATCCTAGAAATGAACATGGCATCCACCATCCCCTGGGCGGCCTCCTCGTCCTGTATAAAGATGAGATTACATGGGAAGGTTCCCTCTCCATGAGTGTAGACGGCGGCAACGAAATCCTCGGGGGGGCCGAAATGTTCGGACACCTCGTAAATCGACACGAGCTCTACGTCGGGAACTCCCATGTCGACCGGTTTACCCAACATCTCGGATAAAGCAGTCGCGGCGTTTCCCGCCCCTATATTTACCACTTCTCTAATGGCATCAAGATGCAACGGACTGAAATCGTTATACTCCATCGTCCCTATCTACTCCTAAGCCCGTACGTTAAGGGACGCCACGTCTAGTATGAGAGCGACGTTGCCGTCTCCCAAGATGGTGGCTCCGGCTATTCCCTTTATCTTCGACAAAAGCCTCCCAAGCGATTTGATCACTATTTCCTGCTGTCCAACCAGGGCGTCCACAACAAAGCCGATCCTGTTTCTGCCGGCCCTGACCACCACTACGGGGTACTCGTTTCTCTCCTCGTCATCCCTTATCGCATCAAGAGTTGACGCCAGATCCCCCAGAGTAAGGACCTCTCCTCTCAATAGGGTGACGGGACGTCCATGCATTCTCTTCATGTCATCTTCGCGGACCAGAATGGTCTCGTCCACGTTTTCCAGAGGTATGGCGTAGATCTCGTCTCCGACCCGGACCAACAATGCCAGGACTATGGCCAAGGTGAGGGGGAGTCTTATGTAGACGTTGGTGCCCTCTCCGACCTTCGAGCGGATCTCGAACTGGCCTCCCAGGGCCTCGACCTTGCGTTTGACCGCGTCCATGCCGACCCCTCTTCCTGAGAGATCGGTAACCTCTTTGGCCATGCTGAATCCAGGAAGAAAGACGTACTGGATTATCTCGTCATCGGACATCTCCGCCAACGCCTCTTCCGTGACCATACCACGTTCCACCGCTTTTTTGCCGACCGCCACGGGATCTATTCCTTTTCCGTCGTCGGACACCTCTATTATGACGCTGTTGCCCTCCTGGTAGGCAGCGATGCGGATGGTTCCCTGAGCGGGCTTACCGGCGGCCTTTCTAATCTCCGGGGTCTCAACGCCGTGATCGACGGAGTTTCTTATGAGGTGGACCATGGGATCGCCTATCTCGTCGATTACGGTTCGATCCAACTCCGTTTCCTGTCCCTCTATTACGAGTTCGACGTCTTTGCCGAGATTCTTGGATATATCCCTTATGAGCCTGGGGAAACGATCGAAGATGAAGGAGACCGGAACCATACGAAGCTTGGTAACAAGCTCCTGGATGTCACCGGAGATCCTACCCAGCTGAGAAAGGGGCTCGTCGAACTCCCTCAGCTTGGACTCGAGAACCAAACGTTCTATACGGGCTTTTCCGATCACCAGCTCGCCGACCAGATTCATGAGACTGTCCAGACGGCCTATGTCCACCCTCACGGTCTGAGACGTTTTCTTGGCCTTCGGAGCCTTCGTAGTTTTAAGAGCTTCGTCCGTCTGCTTAGCTTTGGGAGAAGCTGCGGTAACCTTAGCGGATTTTTCCTCCGAGACCGCGACCTCCTTGGATACTTCTCCTTTCTCCACCTCCCAGGACAGAACCTCGGTTTCGACCACTTCGCTGACGGACATCACCGCATTTTTAACGACGTCTGCTTCGTCCTTGGTTCCTATATACACGATGAAAGAGTGATCGAACTGCTCCTTTTCCAGATCGTCAACGGAGGGATCGCATTTTACGATCTCTCCCATCTCCTCAAGGCGACTTACCACCATATATGCCCTGGCGGCTTTCAGAAGACACTCTTGATCCAGGACCACTTTAACCTTGTAGACGGCCAGCCCCATCTTGGTCGCATCTACAAGCCATTCCTTTTCCTGATCAGAAAGCTCCGCTTCCTCCGCACCTTTTTCTACCGATGAAGCGGAATCTACGTTTTCCTCCCTCAGCTGAGCTACCAAGGCGGATATGTCGGTATCCTGATCGGTTCCTCCGTCCCTGATAGCATCCACCATGGACTGCATCAGATCGAGGCTCTGGAAAAGATGGTCTATATCGTCGTCGGTTAGATCCTCGTCGCCGCTTCGGACCTTGGAGAAACGGTCCTCCAACGCATGGGTAAGCTCGGCCATATGCTTAAAACCCATCGTAGCGGACATCCCCTTAAGCGTGTGAGCCGTTCTGAATATCTCGTCTATCGTGTCGCGACTGCGACGGTCCTGCTCAACCGCCAATATAAGCTCATTAAGTTGCTGGAGGTTATCGGTCGCCTCGTCGAGGTAGGCTCCCAGGTACTGGCTCATATCGGTAGACATGTCCTATCATCTCCTCTATCGATTTTCTCTCACGAAGCGGTCCAAGGCTGGCGCTATTTTATGCAACGGCAGCTGTTCGTTGACCACGCCTGCTTCCATAGCCGCCCTGGGCATACCGTAAACCACGCAGGTTTCCGGAGATTCTCCAAAAACGTATGCTCCCATGGACGATAGGGTCTGAGCTCCATCTGTACCGTCTATACCCATTCCTGTTAGGATGACAGCAACTACGTTTCCTCCGAGGATTTCGGCCACGCTGAGAAACATCACGTTGGCCGACGGTTTTACCGACAATACGGGAGGGGCGTCGGACAGACCGAGAGACAGGCTACCGCTTCCTCCCTTTAGAATCATATGATAACCGCCAGGAGCTATGACCGCCAGACCGGGCCTTAGGATGGTCCCCTCCTGTCCCTCGACCACGTCTATGCTGGAAAGATCGTTCAACCTGGTAGCAAAGGAGGCGGTAAAACCTCTGGGCATGTGCTGAGCCACTATTATGGGAAGAGGAAAATCCGAGGGCAAAGCGGTCAACAACCGTTGAAGAGCCTGAGGTCCTCCCGTTGAAGAGGCTATGCACACGAGTTCCGGATGTATCCCAGGAACCGGAGGTTTTACGGTGGCCTGGCGCTTCAGAGAGGACACTGGAGGTACCGTTTTTTTCAAAAAGGGCTTGCCTGGGACGGCAGATCTGGCGAAGGCCGCCCCCAAGACCTTTTGTTTGAGCTCTTCTCCAACGTCCCTCATGTCCAGAGAGATTGTCCCGGACGGCTTCGCCACAAAATCGACAGCACCCAGGGCAAGGGCCTGCATGGTTATAGAAGCTCCCTCTTTGGTCAGGCTACTCACCATTATGACCGGAGTAGGGAAACGATCCATGATCTCCTTTAAGGTCTCCAGTCCGTTCTTTCTCGGCATCTCCACGTCGAGAGTAACCACGTCGGGTCTGTCTCGATCTATCTTATCAAGCGCATCCACGCCATCTCTAGCCTTGGCTATCACGGTTATACCCGGTGTTTCCTCCAAAATATCCCCTAGAACTTTCCTCATGAAAGAGGAATCGTCCACTACCAGGACTTTTATGCCTTTCACCGGACCACCCTCCCCTCGTCAGCGTCCATCCCCCTTAGACGCCAGCTCTTTCTTCCGAATAAAACGGCCCAAGGATTTCTCCAGAATAGCCGGAAGAAAATCGAAGGCCAGGGCCAACTCGGTAACGTCATGTTCTTCTATATATCGTACCACGACTAGCCGACAGGAGAGATAGGACACTACATCATCTAAAGGGAATTTCAGTATAAATCTGGACATATCCCTGAAGGAAGAGGAACAGTTCCCCTTCAACGCAAGCCTAACGCCACCTAGACTGACGTCCTTGGCGATACCGTCGAGCCATCCATGATGGCTGTCCAAGAAAAAACCGAGAGGAGCTACCTCGACGTTCAGCATACAGGGGACCCTTACGAAACGACGTCTCTGAAGTTTATCGACCTCGCCGAAAACCTTCACCACCAACATAACGACGGCCCCCTCCCGAACCGTACCCAGAACGGAACCCGTTACGTTGTAGACGCTTTTATCGGAACTCAGAGAAAGCTTCAGCTCCACACCACGGAACATAGGCAGAAGCCCCCCCCCGAGGAACGGATGAGAGAGCTTCCATACGTCTCCTTCTCCGTCCTCCAGGCGTGATGGATATTCCCCTTTATAGAGCCCCGCCACTATAGAGATGCCAACTTTGGAACCTATCAGTTGAGGATCTTTGTTTAAAAGGGTCGTCGCTTCCATGCTCTACCCCCTATCTATTCCGGTCGACCCCGAGGCTTCTGGCAAGCTTGAAGAACAGGGACTTAACCCCTCGCCCCAGATCGACTGAGTTTTCTTCGCCGCCTTCGGATATAAGGGTCCTGGCTATCCTGCGAAAACATCTGGATGCGTCCGAACGAGGAGCAAATCTAATCAAAGGCTTTCTGGCCCTTACCGAATCGGACAGACTATTATCGGTCAAGACATACCCAGAGTAGCCGAGGTCTACCCTAAGAAACTGGCTGGCGGCAAAACGCATACGTCCAGCCACAGATCGGGCTTCCTCCTCGGAGGAAACCATATTGACCAGCACTCGGACGTCCAGCTTTCCAACAGTACCGAACACCAGAGACTTGAGAAGCCCATATGCGTCTCTTATGGACGTGGGCTCTGGCGTAGTAACAAGTATAACCGTATCGGCAGAAAGGGCGAAGGAGATCATGTTTCTATGGATACCCGCACCGGTGTCCACCACCATAATCTCGGCAAGTGACTCCAGATCCGCCAAGGCGTTTATCAGAGACGACTGAGCCGATTCGTCCATATTGGCCAATTCCTCTATACCGGTGCCTCCCGGTATTACGGAGACTCCGTCCCCGACATCGTACAGAATTTCGTCGAGGGATCTCTCACCTCTTACTAGGTGGATCAAATTATATGGAGCCTGGATACCCATTAGAATATCTACGTTAGCCAAGCCGAGATCTCCGTCCAGGAGCGCCACCTTATGGCCCATCTCCCCCAAAGCCAGAGCCAGGTTGACGGAAATATTGCTCTTACCTACGCCGCCCTTACCTCCGACAACCGCGATGGAACGGAGAAATCCGGAACTGTTGGTCCTTTTATCCTCCGATATGGAGGCCACCATACGTCTCAGGTCGGAGGCTTGATCCGCCATAGAAGCTCTGCGATCAATCACCGTATTCACCGCCTAATGCCATATCCACAAGCCTATCGGGAGAGGCAACCTCTATGTCGTTGGGGACATTCTGACCTACGGTCAGAAAGGACACAGGGATATCGAAGTTGAGAGCTATCTCCAGAACCGGTCCAAGAGTCAAGGTCTCGTCAAGCTTCGTGAATATGAGATGGGATATGGGCATATCTCCCATTCTCTCGATGACGTCGAGCATATCCCTGTATTTGGAGCTAGCGGAGATAACGAGATGAACGCTCTCTGGAGCGAATGCCTCGTAAAGCTCCTTTGCCTCATCCAGCCTGCGAGAATCTCTCTGGCTTCGCCCTGCCGTATCGAGCAAGATAAGCTCGGCGTCCCTTTTCTCCCTGATGCCCTTGAGATCCTTGGGGTCAAAGACCACCTCGACGGGGACTCCCAAGATCTTGGCATATGTCCTGAGCTGCTCAACCGCCGCTATACGGTAGGTATCGGCGGTCGCAAGGAGGACCTTGCGGTCTTCCCAGAGAGAGTTAGCCGCCGCAAGCTTTGCAATGGTAGTGGTCTTGCCGACCCCTGTTGGACCTATAAACATCACTCTGGTCCCGCCTAGGGCGCTTATGACGTCCCGGAAAGGGGCTCTTATGGAACCCTTCAGCCAATCCCGAAAGGATCGGTCGTCCAGAGGTCCATCGTAACGGTCGAGAAGGGTTTCAACGAAGGGCTCGGTCATATCGGCCTCTAACAGCATGTTACGCCACTGCCTCCGGCAATCGTTATCGGGCGAAGAAGTTAAATCCGGCCTTGGGATCTTGTCCGTCCCATCATCATCGGACACGGCTCCCCTGTCTAGCCGCTCTAGAACGGAGGACAAGGTGCGTTGGATCCTCTCCACGTCGTCGGAGAGATTTTTGTTTTCTACCTCTCCGACGGGATTAGGGTCTTTTCCATAAGCCTGAGCGACTTTCTCCCTCGAGACAGAAGGACGGGAGGCAATGCCGATAGACGAGGACAATTCAAGTCTGTCCTCTTCCCCTAAAGTCGAAGCTTCACCGGTCTCTTTTTCCCCCAATGATCTCTCATCCGCAGAGGCGACGGGGAAGCTCTCTCTCTTACCCTCCAGCAACAGCTGAAAGGCCCGGACCCTATCGCCAAGAGGCTCTTCTTTCCTTTTGGGCTCGTCTTCCTCCAAAATACCCGCCGTCACGACCAGAGCGGGCTTTCCGAACAACCCAAGGAAGCCTCCCTTGTTGACAGGACGGGTCGAAAGCACCACCGCATCCCTGCCCAATCTATCGGCAGCGATCCTGATGGCCTCGGCATCGTCTCTGGCCTCAAAGGTAATCTGTTGGACAACCCTCATGGTCTACTCCACCATCCCCAACGATTTGATATCTATACCCTGACTTATTTCATTATAAGACACCACGAACAGACCAGGCAACGAGGATTCCAGAACTCGACGGACAACCAGCCTGACATCGGGACTTACGAGCAAGATGGGGGAGAATCCCTGAAGCATGGCCTCCTCCGACTTTGTCGACACGGAAGCGACCAGTTTGGAGATCTCCCTAGAATCCATGTTTAGACGCCAACCTTTGGCCAGATCGCCTTCCAGAGCGTCCCTGATCTTTTGCTCCCAGGTCGGGGAAAGGGTTGAGACGGTTATGACGTCGTTCTCCTTTAGCCTTAGAGAGATTATACGGGCCAGGCTCTCTCTTACCCTCTCGGTCAGATAATCCACCGAGGAGGAAAGCCTTCCGTAATCGGTCAAGGTCTCGAAAATGGTCACCAGGTCCCTGATGGGTATATGCTCCGCCACCAGGTTCTGAAGGACTTTCTGAATGTCCCCAAGGCCGAGGACGCTGAGCATCTCCTCGGTAACGGCGGAGTTGCTCTCTTTGACCATTTCGGTGAGTTTCTGAACTTCCTGTCTGGTTATGAGATCGGCACCGTGGAGTTTGATGACCTCAGACAGATGGGTAGCCAACACGGAGGGAGCGTCCACAACTGTGTAGCCGCTGGCCTCCGCCTTGTCCCTGAGCTCAGGAGAGATCCAAAGAGCAGGAAGACCGAAGGCGGGTTCCGTAGTGGGCACCCCGACGACTACCTCTGTGACGTTCCCTGTATCCATGGCGAGGTAGTGCTCCGGCATCAGCTCTCCCTGCCCCTCGAGAGCTCCCTTGACCCTTATCAGATACTCGGAGGGTTTCAGCTGAATGTTGTCCCTTATTCTTATGGAGGGAACGACCAAACCCATGTCCATGGCCATCTGTTTCCTTATGGTGCTGATACGATCGAGCATATCCCCCCCCTGGGCGGGATCGACCAGAGGTATCACGGCATAGCCTATCTCCATCTCCATGGGATCCACTGCCAGAAGCTTCATCACATCCTCCGGAGAGGTGGGAGTCTGAGGAGTCGGGTGATCTCCTTCTCCCCCTGCGGGAGAAGCCCCCTTACCCTTTCTCTGCCCGGGCTCGCTGGCCATACCTTCCTGGGTCTTTGCCTCACGATACACCCCATAGGCCATTACTCCCAGAAACACCCCAAGCAACATGAAGGGGAAGGTCGGCAACCCTGGAACCATGGCGAAAGCGAAAAGGAGGGCGGTCCCTATCATGAGGGGCCTGGGATACCTGATAAAGGACGAAAAGATATCCCTTCCAAGGTTGGAGTCGCCGGCGGCCCTGGTTACTATTATGCCGGTAGCGGTGGAAAAGAGCAGAGCCGGTATCTGAGACACCAGCCCGTCTCCAACTGTAAGGAGACTGTAGACTCCAGCTGCCTGGCCAAGGGACAGACCTCGCTGAAATACGCCTATGGCCAGCCCTCCCAGGATGTTGATTATGGTTATGATGAGACCGGCAATGGCGTCACCCTTGACGAACTTAGAGGCTCCATCCATAGAACCGTAGAAATCAGCCTCCCTCTGGATATCCCTTCGCCTTTCCTTGGCTCCGAGCTCATCTATCAAGCCAGCGTTGAGATCCGCGTCTATGGCCATCTGTTTCCCAGGCATGGCGTCCAGAGTGAACCTGGCAGCGACCTCGGCCACTCGTTCGGCTCCTTTCGTTATAACGAGAAACTGAATGATGACCAAGATGAGAAAGACCACCGCACCGACGACGTAGTTTCCCCCTACGACAAAGTTTCCAAAGGAAGAGATAATGTTTCCAGCATTCCCCTTAAGCAGGATCAATCGCGTTGTGGAGACGTTCAAGGCCAGTCGGAACAGGGTTACTATGAGCAAGATGGATGGGAACGACGATATCTCGAGAGCTCTGTTGACATAGAAGGTCACCAAAAGGACCACCACGCCGAAGGTTATGTTTAGGGTAAGGAGAATGTCCAGCAGCCAGGTGGGTAAAGGTATGATCATCATGACCACGACCAAAACCATCAGCGCCGCCACGCCTACGTCGGAAAAGCGAAGCATCCTCTCTACCATAGTCATCCTTTCCTCTGCCATTTTCACGCGTCCTCTCGTTTGTCCTCAGATGATGAAGATGATGAATTCGATATTCTAGAACTTTACCAGAAACCAAGGAGCCCTTCCAGAGAGCTAAGACCTCTTTTTACTGATCCCATAGACGAAAGCCAGTACCTCTGCAACCCCTTTGTAAAGCGCCTCAGGGATCGATTCGCCTATCTCTACGGCCTCGTAGAGAGCCCAGGCCAGAGGCTTGTTCTCGACAACTGGCACGTCGTTTTCCTCGGCAATCTCTCTGATCCTCTTGGCCAGTAGATCCTTTCCCTTGGCAAGCACCACCGGAGCGTCCATCTTTCCCCTGTCATATTGAAGGGCTATCGCCAAGGTCGTCGGGTTTGTTATGACCACATCCGCCTTAGGGACGTCGGCCATCATCCTCTGCCTGGCCATCTCCCTCTGTTTCTGGCGGATCTTCTGCTTGATCTGAGGATCCCCCTCCATCTGTTTGTACTCCTCTTTGATCTCCTGTTTGCTCATCTTGATGTTCTTCTCGAACTCCCATTTCTGATAGGACCAGTCGAAGATCGCTATGACCAGAAGCAAAAAGGTCATCTTGACACACAACAACCAGATTCGCCACAACATAAGAGACACAGCGGGGCCTATAGGGTACCTTACGGCCCTCACCATATCGGCAAGATCTCCTACCAGAGCGGAATAAAGGACTATAGCCAATATAAGGGCCTTGAGAAGCCCCTTCACCATCTCGACCAAAGACCTTAGAGATATAACTTTCTTGAGCCCCGAGATGGGGTTGAACCTGTTCATCTTGGGTATCAGTGGCTTAGGGGTCATAACGAAGCCGACCTGAGCTACGGATACAAAAAACGCGGCTAGGAAACAGCCAACGACCATGGGAATTATAGCCAAACCGTAGGCCGATATGGACCTCATCGTCAGAGAGTGAAACCACCCGGTATGCCCCATAGTTCCGTCTCCGATAAAAACCATGCACTCCCTTATGAAAGACAGAATAACGTCGAAAATCCATTCCCCAAACAGGACGATAGCGATTAAACCGGCAATTATAACCGCAGAGGCACCCATGTCCTGGCTCTTGGCGACCCGTCCCTCCTCTCTTTCCTTGCGCCTCTTTCTGGGAGTGGCCGGCTCGGTCTTCTCCTCGGCGAAAAACTGAAGCCGGAAATTTTTAAAGATTATCGCCATACCGCCAGACTCCCTAAAGCGACGCGAAGATAGGGCTCTATCTGATCGTGAACCATATCCACGGTCATAGGCAAAACGACCATAAGCAGGAAGAGTCCCAAACCTATTTTCAGAGGCAATCCCAGAATAAAAACGTTCATCTGAGGAACGGTCCGAGCCAGAAAACCGAGGCCAATATCCGCCAAAAGAAGGGCTCCGTAAAACGGAATGGCGAACTTGAAGGCCATAACGAAGAGCTTCCCTAGCCATTCGGCCAATCCCAGATCGGACGACACGGACAACCCCATTCCTCCGAGAGGCAGTAGTCTGAAGCTCTCCATCAGAGCTCGGAATAGAAGAATATGGCCGTTCCAGTAGAGGAAAAACCAAAGACCTATCAGGATCTGAAGCTGTCCTATTATGGAGCTCTGGCTCTGAGAGATAGGGTCCAGAACACTGACCATGGCCAGTCCCATGCGGGTGCCTATCATCCGTCCCGCTATCTGAAGCGCGTAGAACGGAGCCGAGGCCACGAAGGCTATCGAGGCCCCTACGAGAAGCTCCCTAGCCGCAGAGAGCAGAAAGGGGATAACCCCGGAAAACAGGATTTCGGGGAGAGTTCCACTCAACTGAGGTACGGTTATCAAGGCAAAGAAAAAGGACAGAAAATAAAGGCAGGGCATTGGGAACGACGAGGCCAGAAAAACCGGAGCGGTGAAGATGATCCCTAGGAAACGGACCGATACGAGCATATAGAGGGGAACCACGCGGAAAAGGGCGTCTAAATCCATCATCGAACGAAACGATCCAGCTGTCCCAGAAGATCTACGGCCAGTTTCCTGACCACCCCGAAGATCCACGGTCCCATGACTATGAGAGCTCCCATTATGGCAAGTATCTTGGGAACGAAGGAGAGAGTCTGCTCCTGGATGGAAGTGGCGGTCTGAAGAATGCCGACGATAAGCCCCACCACCATGGCGACTATCAATATGGGCAAAGAGGCCATCAACGAAACCTTGATCGCCTCCATCAACATATCGCTGACGCTGAAGGCTTCCATCGTTAAGACCTCCCTCTAGACATCACTGAAAACTCCTGATAAGGCTGACCACGACCAGATTCCATCCGTCGGCCATCACGAAAAGCAAAACTTTGAACGGCAAGGATATCATCATGGGCGGAAGCATTATCATACCCATGCTCATCAGGACGCTGGATATTATCATATCCACAACGATAAAAGGCACGTATATAACTATTCCCATCTGAAAGGCCGACTTGAGCTCGCTGAGCATATAGGCGGGAAGAAGCACCTTATTGGGGATATCATCAGCATTAGAAGGCCTCTCCAACCCCGACATGGACACCATAAGAGAAAGTTCCTTTTCCCTCGTCTGACCAAGCATGAACCGGCGCAAAGGAGTGGTTACGTTTTCCAGAGCCTCCATCGAACCGATTCGGCCCTCCATGTATGGGGCGAGACCCTGTTGATACATCACGTCCCAAGTCGGAGCCATTATGAAGAGAGACAGAAAGAGAGCCAGAGTAACTATGACCTGATTGGGAGGAGTCTGCTGCAGTCCCAGAGCATTTCGGACGAACCCCAGGACGACGAGGACCCTGGTGAAGGACGTTACCATGAGGAGGATTGCAGGAGCCACGCTCAGAATAGTCAAAAGAGCTACTATTTGAAGCGAGACAGAGACATCCTGAGGAGAGGTAGCTCCCTCAACCGCAACTTTCAAGGCCGGCACCGGAAGTTCCGGTTGATTCGGCTGAGACCAGGCAGCCCCGCATAGTAGAAAAACCGCTAACAGACTAATGAAGACAGGTGTTTTCAGGTTCAACTTCATCGAATTTCTCCCATGCATCACCAGGATAACGCCGAATCAACGATATTCCCTCCTTGCTTTCCGCCAGGAGGAGAATATCGGGTCCGCAGCGTACCACATAAAGAACGCCTCTGCCCAAGGACAGAGACGTCAGGACCTCCAGCCCGTTTCTAGAGGACCTTACGCGCTTCGGTCCCCAACGGACGAGGAGAAAGCCGACGCCTCCTAGAAGGGCGACGGCCAGGATCATCTTTGTCAGATAAGACTCAATCGAAGACGATGCATCGGCCCAAGCCGGTCCGCCAAGAAACAAGACGGACAACAACGAAAAGGACGATACAGCGAGGATAGATCTTCTGTACAAGAGACTTCGATCAGCCCAATACCTTGGACAAAGCGTCTACCACGCGGTCGGGCTGGAAAGGCTTGACGATGAAATCCTTGGCTCCGGCCTGGATCGCCTCTATTACCATGGACTGCTGCCCCATGGCACTGACCATGACGATCTTACAGCCGGGGTTGACGGCCTTTATTGCCTTGACCGCCTCGATTCCGTTCATTTCAGGCATGGTGATATCCATCGTAACGATATCTGGATTGAGGTCTTTGTACATGGAAACCGCCACCTGACCGTTTTCCGCCTCTCCGACCACCTCGAAACCGTTTTTCGTGAGGATGTCCTTCAACATCATCCTCATGAAAGCGGCGTCATCGACAATAAGGACTGTAGCCATAATGCCCCTCCTGTTCGTCTATTCAATACATCTTCAGTATTCAAGATCCGATCGACTGGATTTTCTCTCCCACGTTCAATATCTCCGTGACCCTTACGCCAAAGTTTTCGTCGATCACGACGACCTCTCCCTTGGCGATCAATTTTCCGTTAACCAAAACGTCCACCGGCTCTCCCGCCATCTTGTCCAATTCTATCACGGAACCGGGGGCAAATGACAGGACTTCCCCTACGCTCTTTCTCGTTCTTCCCAACTCCACCGTAACTCTGACGGGAATATCGGCGATAAGGCCGATATTCGATGGCAGAGAAGAATCAGCGGAGACAGGCTGAAGCGGAGAGAACTGGGCGGGACGAACGTCGACCGGAGGAGAAGCCTGCTGTTGATGTTGAGCCGGTCTTTCAGGCGGAGTCTCCGTACGGCTCCCCTGAGCTGGCTGAGAGGCGGAAGACGCCTGTTCCTCCGAGCCTTGCATCAAGGCGTCGGCAAAGGACGCAGCGTAACTCGACGGTATGGAGATGAAACTTCTAAAACTATCCAATCCCTCTATCGTTACATCCATAACGACATACCAAACGGGGACATCTCCTTCCAAGTTCGGGAAAAGAAGCCACTCGTCTTCGGTAACCTCCGAGGCGGGATCGGTCGGAATGGCCTTACGTCCCTTGAGCTTCCCACTGAGGGAGGTCATAGCGGAACCTACGACCTGGCTGAGACCTTCCTGGGCTGCGTTGACGAACAGCTCGTTGGCCTCTTCCGGGAGGTCCTTGCCCTCTCCACCCATCATGAGATCGGCGAGAAGAACCACCCCGCCCTCGTTCATGACAACCGAGACCGGAGCGTCGTCGAAACCGTCGCAACGGACGGAAAAAAGCAAATTTCGGTTTCCCCCGATGGATTCCACCACATCGGACTGACTTTTTTCGCTGACCTCGGAGATCTGAACGGAGACCCCACGTCCAGCCAACATGCCGATAACCCCTGTGGTAGCGTCGGAAAACATCCCTGCTAAATCCTCCAGGGCCTCGAGCTGTCCCTGGGTCAGACCGGTAGACTCTCCTCCTCCGCCATCATCGGAGCCTCCACCCACAGAGCCCTCCAAGAGAGCGTTTATCTCGTCTTGACTGAGCAGTTCGTCAGACATGTTCACTCCTCCTCTTCCTCGATAGAACCATCGTCCGCAACCTCGAGGACCTCTACGGAATAGCGTCCGTCCATAGTCCCCGGACGTCCTGTAAACTTGATCCTGCTCCCGACACGGACCTTTGCGGGATCGTCGACCACCGAATCCAAGCGAATAACATCGCCGACTCGAAGTCTCATGACGTCAAACAGGGATAAGACGGTATCGCCCAACTCCAGATGGACAGGCACCTTCACCGTACCGAGACTGGCGGTAAGGTAACCTCTGTGATCCTGATCCTTATTCTTGCCGGTCGAGGCGAACCAGATCTGAGAGCTGAGCTTGTCCATAACCGGCTCCATGACGAAGTAAGGGATACAAAGACTGACCATGCCCTCTACGTCGCCGATGCTCACCCTCAAGGTAACCAACAAAACCATGTCGGTACCGGGACAGATCTGCACGAAGAAAGGATTGCTCTCCATGCTATCGAAACGGAAGCGAACGTCTATGACGGTACTCCAGCTGTCCTCCAAGAGCTCCAGCATCCTCATGAAAACCCGCTCTATAACGGTGGACTCTATATCGGTCAGATCCCTTGGCTTTCCGAAAACCTCTCCCTTTCCGCCCAGTAATCTGTCGATTATGGCGAAAACAAGATTCGGATTCATCTCTACGACCGCGTTTCCCTCCAGGGGATACATCTCCAAAACACCCATCACGGTAGGCTGCACCATGGATCGCACGAACTCCTCGTAGGCAACCTGATCCACCGATGCGACCTCGCAGGTCACTATGGATCGGACCATGGTCGACAGGCTGGTGGTGAGCTGTCTGCTGAAGGATTCGTGAATCATCTGAATAGCCCTGAGCTGGTCCTTGCTGAACTTATCGGGACGACGGAAATCGTATCCCTTGACGTTTTTTTCCGCCGAAGCCTGGGATATCTCCTCGAAGTCGACGTCGCCACTGGTAAGAACGTCCAACAGAGAATCTATCTCCGATTGAGACAGTACGTCGGGAGTCATCGGATCTCACCACCTTTCAAGCATAACAAATTAAAGGCTATTGCGTGACAAACTTCCTGAAAAGCACCCTTCTTACCGCAACTTTCCCCTCTACCGAAGGCAGAATGGCGTTGATGCGGCGCTTCATGTCGTCACTGAGTTCCATGATTCCTTCGGCGCTTCTGAAATCGTCGGCAATGTGATCCTTGACGGTCAGGAGAACCTCGTTCCTGATGTGGCTTCGCCAGCCGCCATCGGTCAAGACCGCCTCAGACTTGGTGCTGGATGCCTCCAAGGCCAATTCGAAGTTTACCAGATGAGGCTCTTTATCCGCCAAGTTTATGACGAAATCGCCGAAATCCACGATGGGACCGGGGCGTTCCAGATCCCTGGAAACCCCCGTAACGCTCCGTTCTTCGGCACCAAAACGAAGCCCCATGAAATAACCTCCCCCGGCACCCAGGGTGAGAGCGATCAAGGCGACAACCGCTATCAACAATATCCTCTTGAGCATATAAACCTCCTTCTCCCCGCCGTCACTGTTTAGGGTACTTAGAGAGAATAACCAGATCCACCCGTCTGTTCCTGGACCTGTTTTCGTCGCTGTCGTTAGGCACCACTGGACGGAAGGGACCGTATCCCACCGCCTGTAATATAGAGGGGGATATTCCGGCGGCATCCACCAAGTAGGAAGCCACTATGGCGGCTCTTATGGCGGAAAGTCCCCAGTTGTCCCTGTAGGGGCCGCCTCGAAGAGGTCTGTCGTCGGTATGCCCCTCAACCGCCAGAGCGGGAATCCTGCCCTTGAGGAACTCTCCCAGCTTGGCGAGCAGACGTTTCCCTTCGGGACGGATTTCGACTCCACCGAGAGGAAACAAAAGCTGATCCGACAGGGACACTGTGACACCTCTTTGATCCACAATGACCGATACGTCCTCCTCCATCTCCTGCTCTTTCAGGAAGGAGCGGAGCTCTCTGTCCACCTGGAAGGTGGACTGGGTCTGACGTCGTTCCTCTCCGGCATCGTAACCGGAGGAACCGCCGTAGGGCAGAGGATCCTCCTGGAGGGACTTACCTCCATCCAAGACCCCCAAAGCACCCTGAAAGGAGACCATCATCTTCTTGAACTTCTCTACGTCTATGGATGAAAAGGCGAAAAGCAACACGAAGAAGGTCAGGAGCAAAGTCACCATATCGCCGTAGGTAGCGAGCCAACCAGCGCCGCCTTTCTCCTCTTTCTGCCTCTTTTTTCTCGCCATGGGCTATTCCTCTCCGCCCTTTTCGGTATCGTGGCGTTCCTCAAGCTCCTTGCGCTGCTCCGGAGGAAGAAAGACCTTTAGCTTTTCCTCCACTATCCTGGGGTTCTCTCCAGCCTGGATTGCCAGGACTCCTTCCACCATGAGCTCCCTGACCACCGTCTCCTCCGAGGACCTGGCCGCAAGCTTGGAGGATATGGGCAAGGCAAAGATATTAGCCATAAAAGAGCCGTAAAAAGTCGTGATAAGAGCGACCGCCATTCCTGGGCCAAGGGAACCAGGATCGTCAAGATTCCTGAGCATGGCTATAAGACCTATGAGGGTCCCCAACATTCCGAAAGCGGGGAACAGTTCACCCATAGTATCGAACATTCCCTTGTTCGAGGAATGACGTTCCTCCAGCACGCTGATCTCGGTATCGAGAATCGCCTTTACCAGCTCGGGGTCTGTGCCGTCGACGACAAGCTGAATGGACTTGGCCAAAAACTCGTCGTCCAGCTCCGAGGCATCTGCCTCCAACGCCAGCAACCCTTCCCGTCTGGCCTTTTCGGCAAAGCTGACTATCGTCTGCACCAAAGACACCAAATCAGGGGTCTGAGAGAAAAAGGCGATTCTCGTGATCTTTCCGAGCTTTTTGATTCTATCCACAGGATTGGCCATTATAACCGCACCCATGGTTCCGCCTATCGTGATCAACATAGAGGGAAGGTTTATGAAAGCCGAGGATTCTCCTCCAGCCACTATGCCTCCTACCACCAATATTAGAGAGAGAGAAAGTCCGATGACTGTCGCCAGATCCACGCTCAGGCCTCCATTTTTAAAAATAGTCGAGTGTCAGGTTAATAATAAACCTACGACACCGCTACGTCAAAGAGGGCGACGCCCCTCGTTTGGCCCGATAGGCCGCCGCCCGTTCCACTATTTCCTCGGGAGTTTCCTTCACGACGTAACGATGGCCGTTCAACAAGGTGACCACCGTGTCGGGATTGGCCTCCACGGTCTCTATCAAATCGGCGTTCAGGATGAACATCGATCCGTTGAGTCTGGAGACCTCTATCAAGATAAACGCCTCCATCTCTTATTTAAAAACACTTAAAACTACCTCTTGAGGTTCAGAAGTTCCTCCAGGACGGAATCGCTGGTCGTTATAACCCTAGCGCTGGCCTGAAATCCTCTCTGTCCTATCATCAGCTGGGTGAACTCCTCTGTAAGGTCCACGTTGCTCATCTCCAGGGAGCCTCCAGCTATGCTTCCAGCACCGTCGTTCAAGGCCGTGGTTATCCTGGCGGCACCGGAGTTAACCGACTTGTCGAAGCAGGTATCGCCGACCTTTACGAGTCCCTGAGGGTTGGAGAACATGGCCAGGGCGAGACGGTACAGGGCCTTGCTCTGACCGTTATCGTAGACGCCGGTTATGGTACCGTCCTTGCCTACGGAGAAGTCGTTGAGAACCCCCATCCCATAGCCGTCCTGGTAGTAGGGTTTTGTGGTGAAGTCCGAGCCGTACTGGGTAACCCCGTCGATCTTCTCCTTCTCGAAGCTCCTGCCGCTGAAATCCAACTTCACGTTCTGGTTTTCCGCCCCCAGAGCGCCGAAGCTGACCGAGAGATCCACCTCCGTCTGGGACGTGTCGCTTATCTTTCCGTCCGGACCGAACTCCATAATCCCTGTGTTCGGAGAGATGGAGATCTCCTCGTTAGCGGTCCACACCCTCCAACGCCAGCGGTTGTCGTCGATCTTCTCCCAGCTGGTCTCCAGAGTGTGCTCGTTGCCCTGGCTATCGTAGATGGTGCTCTTTGCCTCGTGGATACTGGCGGTCCTCTGGGCCACCGATCCGATCTGGCTTCCGCTGTCCTCCAGCCTTATGGACTTTCCGTCCGAGGAGGCCAAGACGTCCAGAGCCACGGTCCCGATGGTCAGGGTGTACTGATCGGCTGGGTCGGCAGGAACGGAGGTTGGGATAGCGAACGTGCCGTCGGTATTCATCGGGATGTTACCGTCGGCTCCGCCTAGCTGAAGGCTGCGACGGGTCATGGTTCCGCCGTCATCGAACCAGGCGATCATCTCTCTCTCGCCCGTCACGGGGTCGTCGTTGAACTCTATCAAGGTGTTGTAGGTAACGACAGGAGTCACTGTCGTGTCCTGAACCTCCATATACTGGTAGTCCATCATGTCAAACAGGTTAGCCTTCCAGGCCTCTGCCTCGGCGGGACCGCCGTAGTCGGAATAGATGGTCATGACCCCGTTGGTGTCGTCGTAGACGGCGGTATAGATGACTCCGTCCAGGTCGAAGGTGCTGGTCCCAAGGGTAAGCTCCGGGCGACCGTTGACTGCGTCTATGCCGTCAAGCCCGAAGGTAATGGGGCCTCCGGTCGAGCCGTCGAAATCGAAAGCAACGAAGTCACCGGTGGTGGCGCCCTCGGTCACGTTCACGGCCACGTCGCTCCCGCCAAGGGATGCGTAGATGGTCCTGCTGCCGGAGGACATTCCCATGGGCAGATACTCGTCGACCCGGCCATCCAGGTTACAACGATAGCCCACCAACTCGGTCTTCTTGGCCTCCAGCTTCTGACCCATCGGTATGTTTACCGACGAGAGATCGCCGTCCATTTCGTAGCGGGTGGGATCGTTGGGATCCACCGACATGGCGTAACCCTGAAGGGTGTAGCCCGTGCCGGACATCACCAGGTTGCCGTTGCCGTCGGTGGTAAAATTGCCCGCCCTGGTGTAGAGGTCCTGGGTTCCGTTGGTGACCACGTAGTAACCGTCTCCCTGAATGGCCATGTCCGTCCTGTTGCCGGTGTAGGATATGGGACCCTGGGTGTGGATGGTCTCGATACCAGCCACCCCGACCCCAAGGCCGACCTGCATGGCGTTGACCCCTCCGCGGTTGCCGTCGGGAGCCATGGCGCCTCTTGTCGTCTGGGACAGAAGGTCCTGGAATATCGTCGTGGATTTCTTGAATCCCGTGGAGTTGACGTTGGCGATGTTGTTTCCCGTCACGTCCAACTTGACCTGGTGGGCTTTTACTCCTGTAACTCCGGTAAAAAGGGACCTCAGCATAGTGTATTCCTCCTCAGAAAGTTTCTCTGGGCACTCCCTTGCCGATCTTCAAAAGTCCCTCCGTCCGTGGGGGAAACAAAAAGACATACAACCTGCGCCATGTTTAAGCGTTTTCCTCGGATGAAGCCTGAGGAAGTTCCACCGCAAAGACCTTGGAGGAGTCGACCTCGGTACCGTCCAGCATCTTGAGATAGACGGTTCCGTCCTTTTTCTTTATGGAGGCGACCACCCCCGACTTTTCATCCGTTACGGTGTTTCCCTCGGCATCCAGGGATTCGACGGTGTAGCTGACCTGAAAGCCTATATAGCTCAACGAACTCATCATGTTTTGATCGGCGATAGTCTCCATGGTCTCGTTCATATTTACAAGCTGTTCCAAGGTCGAGAACTGGGACATCTGAGAGGACATCTCATTCGTATCCATCGGATCCATCGGATCTTGGTTCTTAAGCTGTTCTATGTAGAGAAGAAGAAAATCGTCTTTGTCCATCGTCGATTTAGGTTCTCTGGCGGTACCGGAAGTCGTGGTACCGGTATAAGAAGAAACCTGGTTGATATCCAAACTAGACACCTCCTAAGCCATCCAAACGAGAAGCCCTTGTTCTAGGTCTATCCTAGCGACCGAGGCATCCTCTTCCGAACCGTCGAGCGATTCGCCGTCGTCGAGACCGCGATTTCCCGCGGACTCTCCGTTCCACTGCTGTCTTTGTCCGTCACCGCTTCTTACATCCACACTCATGCCGGATAGGGATATTCCCTGCTCCGCAAGCAGGTCTTGAAGAAGAGGCATCTGGGTCCTGATCATATCCCTGACGGCCACGTTATCGACCTTCATGGACGCCTCCATGCCGCCGGGAACCACATGAAGCTCTATCTCAACCCTGCCCATCGCAGGAGGCTCGACCACGACCTGGGCCTTGGTCTCTCCGTTCGCCTGCATAAAACGTATTATATTTGTTATACCCTGGGGCAACGCCGGAGCGCCTCTTTGAGGCAAGACCTCCACGGGGGCCTCTTTTCCTGCCCTCAATCCGATCGAGTCGATCAAGGACCCCAGAGAGGCTCCCAGACCGTCCTTCGGGGAAGAATCCTTGTCGGTGGTCTCCCTACCGGAAAGTTCAGGAGAGTTGGCGGGCAGAGGGACCTTGACTTTTTCCGACGAGACCTCTTCCGAAGCGGACTGCGCCGTCTCCGACGAGGGGACCTTTTGCGAGACGTCCAGGAAAGACGATCTCCCTTCTTTTAAAGGAACGGAGGAGGCCACCACATCGTCAGCCGTCTCGGAGATACGGATATCGACTCCCTCTTTTTGGATCAGATCCGCCAGAAAGAGAAGCCCTTCCTTGCGCAGATCAGCCTCATCGGCTCTCTCTAAGAGAGCATCGCCTCCAGCATCCTCATCGACATCGAGAAATAGGGAGAAAGACCCGACCACCGAGCGATCCTCGTCAAGTTCCTCGTCGATGGCTAACGTGAGGGCAAAATAAGGGGAATTTCCGGATATACTGAGAGATTCTCCCTCCATTTTAACCTCAAGCCCCAGTCTCTCCGAAAGTTCCGAAAGGGAAGGACTGCCATCTTCGGACAGATCGAAATCCCCTAAAAGAGACTCGACCTCTTTCCAGTCGATATCTCCGCCTGATGATTTCATCAAGGCTCGAAGTTTTCCGATGGCACCGTTCGATTCGGAGGAAAAGGTGCCGCTGACCTCCCCGTCGCCAAGAAGGGCTTTTTCTAGAAGGCCTGACAGCCATTTCGAGATTCCCCCGCCCTCGGTTGCTCCCATGTAGGAGGACTCGAAACCCGATGGGTCGACGGACCCGTTTATAGAGTTCGAATCTACGGGATCGGTGCAGACCAGGGCATCGGGCTGTTGCCCCTCCGGGACCATGTTCATGAAGCTGGGGATCGAAAGCCTGGACGAGGAGGAGAGTCCTCCCTCCACGTATCCCAGGACATCGCCGGCTTCCTCTGCCTCCTCATCTGGCGCGTGTTTCGTGGCGGAGGGGGCATTTTCTTTAGACTCGGCCCCGGCTTTTTTACCGGCCGACTCCGATCCGGAGTCGGAAAGAAGGGCTTCGAACAGGCTTTTCCCGTCTTTTTTCTCAAGAGGCTCGGATCCGCTACGAACGGAAGAGACGGAAATGCCTTTAGAGGCGTTTATCGTAAAGTCACAACCTATAAGCATGGCAACACCACCTACCGTTTTTTTGAAGCCAGCTGTTCCGTCAGCCACGCCGCTTTCGCCGCGTCCATGCGGCCAAGTATCTTAGCACTGTCGTCTTCCGGCAGAGATCTGAGTATCTTCACAGCCAGGGCCGGATCCAGGCTCTCGACTATCTTCGCCGCTCTACGGGCCGATATCTCCTGATAGGTGCGAACGACCCTCTCGAAGTCGGCTTTTTCAAGCTCCGAAAGTTCTTTCTCCGATTCAGGGCTCTGATCCATCGAGATTATCCGAGCCTCGTCTATCTCTATTCGGTCTCTCCTGGCCGAGAGATCCGACGAAAGGGCAACCAACCTTCGCTCCAACTCGTCGAGAGAGAGCTCTTTTTCAGCCAGGCGGTCCTCCCACAGGCGAAGTTCGTACCGCCGCCGCTCCTCCACCGTCATGGTATAGACCTCCGGAACCTCCAGAAGATCCGAGAGCCGATCTCCCACGTAGGGAAGCTTTGGCACTATGGAATATAAAAGAGGCCTGGCGTCCCAGACCCCGCTGAACTGAAGTCCTATCGCCGCTCCTGCCACTCCGACGAGCAGAAACAAGAGGAGCATGAATCTGCGAAGCCCCTTTGAAGCGGTTTTTTTCTTTTCCTTCCGCTTCTCGTTCCCCTCGTCTATGGGATCCTGCACGTTTCTATCTTCAGCCATATCGGACCTCCGTTATCCTCTGTAGAGTCCCAACACCTTACGTACGTAGTTTTCCGTTTCCCTAAAGGGCGGTATCCCTCCGTAGGAGTCCACCCTTCCGGGACCTGCGTTGTAGGCTGCGAGGGTTTTTTCGAGGTCTCCACTGTATTTTTCGGACAGCTGGGACAGATACTTGACGCCTCCCTCGATGTTCTGAACCGGATCGTCTGGGTCGACACCCAGCATTTTAGCGGTGCCGGGCATAAGCTGCATGAGCCCTACGGCCCCTTTCGGAGAGACCGCATCGGGACGCCAGGCCGATTCCACCGAGATAACCGAGTGTACGAGCTTTTCGTCGACGCCGTAGCGTCGGGCTATCTCGGAGGCTGTATCCTTGAGGGATTCTCCGGCGGAGGCCACCATGCTTCTGACTATGCTTCCAGCCCCGGAAAGTCCGTCCTCTCGAAGATTAGAGCTTTCTTTATCCTCCGGTTCGACAGCCCTATTGCCCTCAGCTTCCTTTAGGGCGGAATCGAAGTCTACTGGCGACTGGGATATTTCGATTCCCATCTTGCGACGAAGGTGCCCTATACGCTCCATAACCTCGCGGATTCCCTGGAAATCCGGTCCCGATATATGTCTCATTTTCAGCCCTCCTCGGACGATCTCAGTTCCCGCTCCTGCGATGGTGAAGCATTCCGGCTATCTCGTCTATCGACATCTGTTCTTTCCTCTGACATTCCTTTTCCCATTGAAGTTCCATCTGTAAAAGATAGGTCTCCACCTTACGAACGTCCCTGTGTCTCTCCAGCAACGCGGCCTCTACGGCCTCCATCTTTTTTCTCAAGCTGAGGACCTTTACTATTCCCTCTTTGATATGGTCCTCAGTCCTGGAGATGTCCTCGCTGCCGATACGAAGATCCTCTATGGTGACGTTTCCACTGGCTATGTTTTCGAATCGACGCATATATTCCAGTTTTTCGTTTCTCAATTCTCTAAGATGCTCCAAGAAGGTTTTTTCCTGTTTTTTAAGCTCCGCCAGTTCTTTTATGACCAGGTCCCTTGCGGTCTCCTTGGCCTTCAAGATCTTCCGGAACCGATCTATTCTGTCCTTCAACGGCCGGTCATTCCCTGAGAGGCTATGGAAGCGATGATCCCCACCGTTTCATCGAAGGAGGAGGCCTCTCCGATTCCCTGACGAAGAAAGGCTTCTACATCTCCCAAGTTATCCAGAGCCCAGTCCGCTCGAGGATTGGACCCTTTATGATAGGCACCTATCGAGATAAGGTCCTCCGCCTCGGCGTATCTGGCCAGGACTTCTCTGACCCTTCCGGCCCCGTCTAGGTGTCCCTTATCGATTATGGAGGGCATTACACGGCTGACGCTGTTGAGGATGTCTATGCAGGGATAGAAGTTTCTGGCCGCTATCTTTCGAGATAGGACCACGTGTCCATCCAGAATCCCTCTGACCGAGTCGGCTACGGGCTCGTTCATATCGTCCCCTTCTACCAGAACGGTGTATATGCCGGTTATGCTTCCCTTGGTTCCTGCACCGGCCCTCTCCAGTAGTCTGGGAAGAAGGGCGAAGACTGAGGGCGTGTATCCTCTGGTAGCGGGAGGCTCTCCCACCGCCAGTCCAACCTCCCTCTGAGCGTATGCCACCCTGGTAACCGAGTCCATCATCAAGAGCACGTCCTTGCCCTGATCTCTAAAATACTCGGCGACGGCAGTGGCGGTAAAGGCCGCTTTGAGTCTGACAAGCGGAGGCTGGTCCGAGGTGGCCACGACTAGTACCGATCTCTTTAGTCCTTCCGGCCCCAGATCTCTCTCTATGAATTCCCGGACCTCTCGACCACGCTCTCCTACCAAACCTATAACGTTTATCTCCGCCTCGGTGTTTCGGGCCATCATGCCTAGAAGGGTGCTTTTACCGACTCCCGATCCAGCGAAAATGCCTATTCGCTGTCCTCTGCCGAGGGTCAGAACGCCATCGACCGCCCTGACTCCAACGGGTAGAGGCTCCGATATGGTCTGTCTCCTTAAAGGATGGGGAGGGGTTGCGTAAAGAGGGTAGAATTCGCTGGAACCGACCGGACCCTTTTCGTCCATGGGGCGTCCCAGTCCATCGAGAATCCTCCCCAACAAACCGGGACCTACGTTGACTCCCAATGGGCGTCCCATAGAGACGACCTCGCATCCCGGGCCGATGTCCCGCAGCTCCCCAAGAGGCATCAGAAGAACCCGGTCCTCTCGAAAGCCTACGACCTCGGCCTCCAGGTTTTTTTGCCCCTTTCTAAACCTGATATCGCAGAGGTCACCGACCCGGACATCCGGCCCCTTGGACTCGACCACTAATCCTACGACTTTCGCGACCCGTCCGTTAACTCTGACCAGGTCCCTCTGGGACAGCCTGGAGTCGAGGGAATCCAGAAGGTGTCTGAAATCAACGGTCTTCGTCATTGGCCATTCCCTCCGTCAGGACTCCCTCGACCTCCACTCCGATCTGCTCCAGTTGGGTGCGCCATCTAGCGTCGTATATGCCGAGGCCGGTCTCGACTATGCAGCTTCCCTTGTCGACCTCGTCGTCGGCCATGAACTCTATGTTACGGATCCCCCGCATGAGATCTCCGAAGTTGCCCTTCTGAGACTCTATCAGGTCCAGGTCGTCCGGATTCAGGTAGACTCTGAGATCCTCCTTTTCGCTTGCCCTGGACAACAGCCCCTTTAGAAGGCGAAGAGCCGCCTCCTGGTCGAAGGCGACCTCCCTGACCAGAAGACGCGACAGAACCTTTTGCCAGAGTCGGACCAATCGGTAGGGATTGGCCGCAAGAAGTTCCTCCAGGTTGCCCTCTATCTGCCGGTGAACTTCGTTCAGGAGCTCGATGGCCCCGGAAAGTTTTTTCTCCATCTCGGATCTTATCTCGGCTTCGAGTTCCAATCGTCCTTCCGTAAGCCCCTTCTCTTTTCCCTCGGCAAACCCCTTAGCCCTGCCCTCTTCGCAGGCTTTTTTCCCATCCTCCTCGATCTTGGCTCGAAGCTCGGCCGTCTCTTTTTCCCTTGAGGCCTCTCTTTCATCCCATTGGTCCTGAAGAGATCGGCAACTCTCCTCGGAAGCCCGAAGACGAGCCTCAAGATCCTCGCAGACAGAACGCCAACGCGCCTCCTCCAGCTCAAGGGTCTCTGCCTCTTCACTGACTTCCGATTCGAGCTCGGAGTTTTCAGGTTCTACAGGAGCCATTCCTATCCGAACCGCCTCAGGCACAAGCCGGACGGCACGGATAAGACGGCGACGAGAGGAATCAGACAATCAGCTCTTCCTCCCCGCCTCTTGCTATGACGATCTCGCCAGCGTCCTCCAGGGCTCGAACGACGTTGACGATCTTCTGCTGGGCTTCCTCCACATCCCTCACACGGACGGGACCCATGTACTGCATATCTTCGGTGAGCATGTCGGCAGCTCTCTGAGACATATTTTTGGTGAACTTGGTCTTGAGATCCTCCGTAGCACCCTTGAGGGCAAGTCCGAGGTCTTTCATCTCCACCTCGCGAAGCACCCTCTGGATGGAGCGATCGTCCAGTCCGGAGATGTCCTCGAAGACGAACAGACGGCGTTTGATCTCCTCCGCCAGCTCCGGATCGTTTTCCTCCAGGTTCTCCATGATGTTTCTCTCCGTTCCGCGATCGACACGGTTGATGATCTCCACCACCGAGTCGATGCCCCCTGCCATGGTGAAGTCCTGGCCGATGATGGTGCTGAACTTCCTCTCCAACACTCTCTCCACCTCCCGAAGAACCTCCGGCGTTATACGGTCCATCTTGGCGACCCTCTTGGTGACCTCAGCCTGCATGCTGGCAGAGAGTCGGCCTATTACGGCGGCGGCCTGTTCCGGAGTTAGGTAGGACAAAATGAGAGCTATCGTCTGAGGATGTTCGCCCTGTATAAAGCTTATCAACTGCTGAGGATCGCTGTGGCGCATAAAGTCGAAGGGGCGGACCTGAAGGCTGGCAGTGATCCTGGTGAGAAGGCTTTGAGCCCTTTCTGGACCGAGGGCCTTTTCGAGGACTTCCCTGGCATAGTCGACGCCTCCCTGGGCCATGTATTCACGGGCCAGTATGATTTCCTGGGCATCCTTCAGGACGGCCAACCTCTGTTCTGAGGTGACCTTTCTGAGATTGGCTATTTCCAGTGTAAGTACCTCTATGCTGGTCTCGTCCAGATTCTTATAGGTCCTGGCGGCTACTTCGTTGCCAAGGGTAACCATCAGGATGGCTCCCTTTTGCTTCCCCTTAAGCTGCCTGGAGGACATATCCTTCGTCATTTTCAGACACCCTTTCGATCGATCAGTCCTCGACTATCCATTCGCGTATAAAGGCCGCAAAATCTTCCGGATTGTTCAGCGCATAGTTTCGAATCTGTTCCTCCAAAACGGCTAGCTCTCCCTGGGCCTCCAGAGATCCCGGAGAGGAGAGAAGATCCTGAAGGCTGGGGACCTGTCCGGCATCCTCCGCTCTTCTTGCCGCGTCGAGGGCCTTTTTCCTACGACGTCTGCGATACCACAGAAAAAGAGCTATAGCCAACAGCAGAAGCAGAAGACCCAACAAGGTAACTGCGGCGATTATCCTTTGCCGTCTCTCGGCGGCCAGCTGTTCGGCCATGCGGTCCGCCAGAGTAGTGGAGAATTTCATCGACTGGATAGCGATCTGGTCGCCTCTGCCGGAATCAAAACCGATGGCGGGAGCCACCAAAGCCCGAATATCTCCCAGTTGCTCGTCCGAAAGGTCGCCGTCCACCAGGACGGAGGCGGTGAGACGCCTTATGGAACCGGGGGTCTCAACGTTCTCAGATTCGTGAGTCGTTATCTCGTAGTTGGTTACCGTGTCCGTCTTGTTGTACTCTCCTACTCCTCCCGCACCGGTGTCTATGGCATAACCGGGAATATTGGTAGTTGTTCCCGGAGCTCCCCCGGTCGGGCCGCCAGGACCGACGTAGCTCTCTTCGGTGTTTTGCTCGCTTCGGACTACGCCCTTACCTGTCGGGCCAGGGATGTACTGAGTAGAGGCGTTTCTCTTTTTGTCCAAGTCAAGATCGACCTTTATACGGACCACTACGCTTCCGGGACCGAAGACCCGTTCCAGCATGGCTCGGACCTTTCGCTCCATTTCCTTTTCCTGTTGTCTTTCAAGCTCTCGCTGAACCGAGGAGACTGTTCGCCCCGCTCCGTCAGTGTAGATGAACATATCGTCCTCAATGAGATCCGACAAAACATTCCCATCGGTGTCCACCACGGTCACGTCGTCCGGCTGCAGGCCCTCCACACTGTGGCTGACGAGGTGGACGATCGCCTTTATCTGCTCCGGGTTTATCGAGGCCCCTTGATGTATGCGGACCAGGACAGAGGCGGTAGCGGGCTGTTGCTGCTCCAGAAAGAGATGGGGCTGAGGAATTACGATGTTTATCTTGGCATATTCCACACTGTCAATCTGGGCCACCGTCCTGGCCAGCTCGCCCTCCAGCGCTCTGACGTAGGTTATTTTTTGCTGAAACTCACTCATACCCATCTGGACATCGTCGAAGATCTCGTACCCTTTTACCCCGCCCTTGGGCAATCCGGCCCTGGCCAGTTCAAGCCGGACCTCATACACGTGTTCCTTCGGCAGAAGTATGGCACTCGCTCCGGGATCGAGTCTGTAGGGGATCTTGTTTTCCTTAAGATAAGCCACTATAGAGGCCTCGTCCTGAATTTCAAGTCCGGAGAACAGAGGCTCCCAGGACTCCCTACCGGAAAGGATGACCAGTGCTATCAAGCCAAAGAAGACAAGCGACACTATTCCCACCAGAGTGGCCTTTTGCCACCTCTGGAGGGAGGACCAAAGAAGCCCTATTTTGTTTTTTATCTCTGAAAGACGTTCCATATCAAACTATCATACTGCCATTCTGCTCAGTTGCTGATAGGCATCGACCAGTTTGTCCCTGACCCTAACCAACAGCTGAAAGGCGAGAGATGCCTTCTCCACCGAGAGAGTAACCTCCGATACGTCGTCAACGTCGCCCAGAGACAACTTCTGGACCATGGCACTCGAGTCCATCTGAAGTTCGTTCACTCCGACAACCGCTTCCTTCAGCGAATCCTCGAAGGAACGTGCCGGAGCGACGGCTTCTCGGCTTTTGAAGACGTCACCTACATCGCTGCTGCCATGCATCCTGTAAAAATCTATGCGAATGCCGTCCACGATTCACACTCCTCCTCAAATCTGAAAAAATCCAACTGGCTTATTTTACCATGAGATTAGGTACGCTTCAGGGAGTTCAGTCCCTTACTATCTCAAGTATAATGGGTCTTTCGCCTCATAGATAGAGATAAAAAAAGCCGCCAATAAGGCGGCTACAAAGCACAAAAGGAATATCAAAGCTGATTGAGAACTTGGACTTTTTTAACCAAAACGTAGATTCGACCGCTTCCCAAAGAAGACCTAAGCTCTCCAGCAACCCATATGGGGGTATTCTCCTCCTGAGCTTCCAGCCAACGAATTATCTCAGGATCGAAAGCCCTCATCCTGAGATAGTCGACTCTGTCGCTTCCGTCCATGTCACGGTATTCCCTCTTCAGGGAGAACTCGAAGTAAGAACCCAAACGGTTCTCTCCTCTGGTGTCCCCCTTTACAAAGTGGAGAACCCCCGAAAGGTATATGTCGTTGACTAATCTTTCCATCCCTTTTCCTCCTCGAATTTCGTCATGACTAGCTTATATTTTCGCCCTTCGGCGTCCTCTTCTTGAGACCAAGATATCACACAAGGGGTATCGCGGGCAAATGGGAACCCCGGTTAGTTCAGGGCTTTCTCCATGACAACGCTCAACTGACGGCCGAATTCGGCGGGATCCTTGAGGGTTCCCCCTTCCGCCAGGACGGCCTGCCCGTAGAGAACGGAGCAGAACGGTCTAAGCGACTCCTCGTCCCCCTTCTCCAACATGGAGACCATGCTCTTAAGAACGCGATGATCCGGGTTGATCTCAAGCACCCTCTTGACCTCCGGCACATCCTGTCCCATGGCCTTCATAATCCTCTCCATCTGAGGGGTCATGTCGTCCTCGTCACCGACGAGGCAGGCAGGAGAGGACGTGAGCCTAGAGGATACCCTGACGTCTTTTATCTCCTCTTTTAGGCTATCTTTGATGAAGTCGATCAACCCTCCCAGGTCTTCCCTGGTTTCGTCGTTTGCTCCGTCATCCGAAGCCCTAGCCACGGAGCGAAGCTCCTTTTCCCGGAACGAGGCTCCCTGAACCCACATCTCGTCTGCCGGATCGGCCAGAAGAAGCACCTCCTCTCCTCTCTCCAGAAGAGATTCAAGATGAGGAGATTTCCTTAGGACCTCGACGGATGGGCCTGTTATGTAGTGGATGACGTCCTGCCCCTGTGGCATACGGTCCACATATTCGTCCAACGTCGTGAGTTTTTCCGATGCGGTGGACGAGAAGAGACAGATTTTCTTTACCGTCTCCTCCTCTCCTTCGCCCTGGATGAGCCCTTCTTTGAGGACCACCCCGAACTCGCCCCAGAACTTAAGGTACTTATCTCTGTCTTCTTTAAGCATCTTTTTCAGGGTCTGAAGGGTCTTCCTCGCCACGCTTTTACGGATCAGCCTGACCTGCCGGTCTTGCTGGAGAATCTCCCTGGAGATGTTGAGAGAGAGATCCTCCGAGTCGACGACTCCCTTTACGAAACGAAGGTATCCCGGCAGGATTTCATCGCAATCGTCCATGATGAAGACCCTCTTGACATAGAGGCCGATCCCTTTTCGACCTTCCCTCATAAACATGTCGTAAGGGGCCTTAGGAGGGATGAAGAGGATACCGTGCATCTCGTTTACACCCTCGGTGGAGAAGACTACCCTCGCCAGAGGATCCTGCCAGTCGTGGGCGACGTGACGGTAAAACTGTCGGTATTCTTCGTCGGTGACCTCGTCCTCCTGGCGCATCCAAAGGGCTTTCATGGAGTTTAAAGTCTCGTCCTCCAGGACCTTGCCGTTATCGTCCTTGGGTTTCTCGACCTGCATTTTTATGGGATATGAGACGAAATCCGAGTAGGTTCGAACTATCTCACGGATAACCCATTCGGAGGTGTAATCCTTCATCCCGTTGTCCGGATCGGATTCTTTTAGATGAAGGGTGACCGTGGTCCCAGGAATGGGGCGTTCCGCCTCCTCTAGCGTGTAGGTTCCGTCCCCGGAGGACTCCCAGCGCCAGGCCTTTTCCGATCCGGCCTTACGGGTTAGGAGAGTTACCCTGTCGGCCACCATGAATGCGGAGTAAAATCCAACTCCGAACTGGCCTATGAGCATCTCGGCAGCGTCGCCTTCCCTTTTTTCCTTCAGCCTGTCCAGAAATTCCTTCGTTCCGGACTTGGCTATGGTGCCTATGTAGGACACGATCTCGTCTTTGTCCATCCCTATTCCGTTATCCGAAACGGACAGGTTGCGATCCTGCTCATCCCTGACTATGCGGATGAAGGGATCCTTGGCACATTCGCTAAGGCCGTGGTCCGTCAGGGATTCCAGGTGAAGCTTGTCCAGCGCATCCGATGCGTTGGAGATGAGCTCTCGCAAAAAAATGTCCTTGTTCGAGTAAACCGAGTAGATCATCATGTCCAGTATCTGCTTGGCTTCGGTCTCAAAACTGTGGGTCTCTTTTACGGTACTCATCCCGATTTCCTCCTTATTGCGTGATCATCGCTTTTTTTATTTTGAGACCGCGGTAAGGTTCCGCCGCATGGTCCCCCTATATGACATTATCTTCGAGACATATCTGCTGCTACTGGCACCGAGATATCTGTGCAGGGCTTTCTCTACGTTGCCTCCCGCACTCTTGAGATAGTTGGAGAATATCCAGGTCCCTACCAATATGTTGTTCCTGGGAGACATCAGGCTTTCGGTGTTCTTTATCCAAGGAAAGGTTCGAGCTATAGATTTACGATGAACTTTCCAGTATATCTGCATAAGCCCGTAGGCGTAGCGAGATCTGGCTCTGGGACGGACCCTGGATTCCTTGACTATCATCCCGGCGATCAATGTGGGGTCGTTTATCCCGTATTTATCGCATGCCTCTATTACGTAACCGGCGTATTCTAACGCGTTCGCCCAAGAGACCTCCCCGTTATAGTGTCTGAAGCCCTTCGCTATGGCTCTGCGAAGCCCTTCCTTCGACGACGCCTCTTCCTCCTGAGTCTTGAACTGAGGGGATGAACGATACTGATCTCTTATGTATTCGTCCAGAATTTTGGTCTTTTCCATATGAGACGTGGCCCATCCCGCAGTCGAAGAATACAGGAGGACGCAAAGGGCCAGTAAAACGGCCGATCTTATTCGATGAATCATACATATCACTCTCCGTGTTTTTGATATTTCCAAGGCATCGATTTTACAGGACCTTTTCCTAAGGGGCAAGGAGAAGAAAAGAGGCCCCTAAAGGGGCCCCTCGAAGAGTCCATCGTTATCCCTTGAGAATATCCAGAGCGCCGGACCACATACTCTTGGCCGAGGTGGTGACGGCCAGGTTGGCCTCGTAGGCCCTGCTGGCCACCATCATATCCGCCATTTCCCTGACCACGCTGACGTTTGGCATAGCTACATAGCCTTCCTGATCGGCATCGGGATGATCGGGCTGATAGACCAGCCTGGGAGCGGTGGTGGTGTCCTTGGCAATCTCGACCACCTTTACTCCGCCCTTGACCTTGCCGTCTTCTCCAATCTCGTCCAGTATCTGCTGAAATACCGGGACTCTCCTGACGTAAGGGCCACCTTCCGGCGTTCTGGAAGAGTTGACGTTGGCCAGGTTCTGAGAGATGGTATCCATCCAGAGTCTATGGGCGGTAAGCGAGCTCGCCGCTACGTCTATCGACTTGAAAACTCTCATTTTATCTCTCCTATCCTCCCATGGCCGTCTTGTAACCCGATACCTTCTTGGAAACCAGTTGGGTCATAGCATCGTAACCCATCTTAGTCTCCGCCATCTTAGCCATCTCGATCTCGGGATCGACGTTGTTTCTGTCCAGACGATAGAGCTGGTCGGGAATTCGGTCCTCTCTGGGAGTAACCTCCTCAACCGATCTGGCGTGAGTGCTCATATGCTTCGGGTCGGTGGTCGCCATGGGCAACCTTTTAGGCCCGTTGATGATATCGTCCAGCTGATCCTCGAAGGAGACCTCTCTCCTGGCGTAGCCGGGAGTGTTGGTATTGGCAAGGTTTTGGCCTACGGAACGAAATCTATGAGCCAGCCCCTGAAGATCTTTTTCCATCACCTTCCAGGTTAAATCGAACACGGCGCCACCTCCGTTTGCTTTACTCTCCGATTTCCATCCCCAGCTCCTCAATGAAGAGGGGGCTCAATATCTTGATGAACGTACCTTTCATGCCGAGGCTCCTGCTCTCTATTATACCGGCACTTTCAAGTTTTCGCAGAGCATTTACTATAACGCTTCTGGTAACTCCGACTCTATCTGCCACCTTGCTGGCGATGACAACGCCCTCGAAGGCATTGAGTTCCTTGATTATGTGCTTAATAGACTCTACCTCGGAGTAGGAGAGAGCCCTCATGGCCATCTGTACGACCAGACGCTCCCTGGCACGCTCCTCGATTATCTTGGTCCTCTCGTGAAGGATCTCTATGCCGACCAAAGTGGCGAGATATTCGGCCAAGACAAAGTCCTTTGTCCTGAAGGTCTCGGCGAAGCGGACCAGCATCAAGGTTCCCAGTCTCTCGGCTGCACCGTAGATGGGAACGAAAAGGGCGTCTTTCTCCGGCTCGGAGCTCTTCTCCTCGGGATCGTCGAACATATAGGCGTCGGATTTGCTCATGAGGCTTTCCCTCTGCTGATTAAGCCTCTCGATAAAACTCTCCGGCATATACCCGGTCTCCAGGAAGGACGCGATGGCCTCGGAGTGGTACTCACTTACCCAGGAATGGCCCAGTATCTGCCCATCTCGACTGAGGATGTAGACGTTAGCCGTGGAAAACTCCCCTAAAAGCCTGGCCAACTTGCTGTAGTCCGGCTTTGTACCCTCTCTGCGGCTCTGAAGAGCCCTTCCGACCAACCTGGTCTTTTCAAGCAGATCCTGCATCTCCTCAGAGTTGGAGACTATGTTGTCATTTACCTTTTCCATCAAAAAACCCTCCTTAAATTATTACCGTTCAAAAACGGAGCTACGTCGAACATACAAAGCTTAAAGCAGGTAACGTCTGACGTCGCTGTCTTTCACCAGTGGTTCCAGACGGTCTTTTACGAAAGATCCATCTACGGTGAAGGTCTCCCCCTTGCGCTCGGGGGCCTCGAAACTTATATCCTCCAGGAGCTGTTCGACCATTGTGTGAAGTCTTCTGGCTCCGATGTTCTCCATCTCCAGATTCATCCTCTCGGCAAGGGAGGCGATCTCTCGGACCCCCTCGTCCTCGAAGACGAGCGATACTCCCTCTGTCTTCAGAAGTGCTTCGTATTGCTCTATGAGGCTATGTTTGGGCTCGGTAAGTATCCTGGCCAGCTGTGTTTTGTCCAGAGCCTCCAGCTCCACCCTTATGGGGAAGCGGCCCTGAAGCTCCGGCACCAAATCGGACGGTTTGCTCTGATGAAAGGCCCCGGCGGCTATGAACAGGACGTGATCGGTAGACACCTGGCCGTGCTTCGTCTGGACCGTACATCCCTCGACGACCGGAAGCAAATCTCTCTGAACTCCGTCTCGGCTGACGTCGTGGCCACCTCCGCCGCTGCCCTTGGAGACTATTTTATCTATCTCGTCGACGAAGATTATTCCCTCTTCCTGGGCTTTTTCCATCCCCATTCTGGTCGCGGCCTCCACATCTATGAGCTTCTCCGCTTCCTCGTTCTGGAGGACTCTGAGGGCATCTTTTACCTTCATCGTCTTTCGCTTTTTTTTCTTGGGCATCAGGCCACCCAGCATCTCACCGAGGTTTATGCCCATTTCGTCCATTCCGGCTCCGCCCATTATTGGAATTCCCATTTGGGGGGATTCCTGGATCTCTATCTCGACCTCGCGGTCGTCCAGTTTCCCCTGGGCAAGCAGGTCCAGAAGCTTGGCACGGGTGGACTGACGCATCCTGTCCTCCTCGGGCGTCTCCTGCTCCTCTTCCTGGGAGTCGTCCTCTCCGCTCATCCCCTTGATGACGCTCATGAAGGTGGGCATGCCTCCGGAACGGCTTTTCCTGCCGGGAACCAGGAAATCGACCACCCTATCCCTGGCTCTTTCCATGGCGGGAGTCTGAACGTCCTCGAGCATTCTCTTCTTGACCATCTGAATGGCCGTCTCCACCAGGTCACGGACCATGGACTCGACGTCCCGTCCGACATATCCAACCTCGGTGAATTTGGTGGCCTCCACCTTGACGAAGGGCGCGTTTACCAGCTCGGCCAACCGCCTGGCGATCTCCGTCTTCCCTACTCCGGTAGGGCCTACCATGAGTATGTTCTTAGGGGCGACTTCCTTGGCCAGTTCGGGATCGAGCATCCTCCTGCGGAAACGGTTCCTCAATGCGATGGCCACCGCCCTTTTGGCTTTATCCTGTCCGACTATGTAGCGGTCCAGGTAGCTGACTATGGCGGAGGGCACCAAGGTGGATCCGTCCTCTACGAACATTACAGCACCTCCATGGAAATTACGTCATCGGTATAAATGCAGATGCTTGAGGCTATCTCTAGAGATTTCCTGGCTATTTTATCGACATCCCAGCCGCTGCATTCTATATATGCCCTGGCCGCGGCTAGAGCGTAGGCCGACCCGGAGCCAATGGCCGCCGCATCGTGCTCCGGCTCTATGATGTCGCCGGCTCCAGACAGGAGGATGGTGTGAGACCTGTCGGCAACCAACATCATGGCCTCCAGACGACGCAGCATACGATCCGTACGCCACTGCTTTCCCAGCTCGACGGCGGCTCTCATGAGATTTCCTCCGTGTTCCTCGAGTTTTTTCTCGAAAAGTTCGAGCAAGGTCATGGCGTCGGCGGTGGACCCGGCGAAACCGGCCAATACAGTTCCGCCATGAAGACGGCGGACCTTTACCGTGTTGGATTTTATTATCTGGTTTCCCAAGGTCATCTGACCGTCTCCGGCCATGGCGACCTTGTCTCCCTGCCTGACGCAGAGGATAGTGGTTCCTTCGAACATTTAAGCGTCACCTCCAGCCCTAGGATGGGCCGATTCATAGCTTTTCTTGAGATGCTGAGCGGTTATCCTGAGGTATCTCTGTGTAGTTGTGAGATGTTCATGTCCCAGGAGTTCCTGTACCACCCTCAGGGAGGCTCCTCCCTCCAGCAAATGGGTGGCGAAACTGTGTCTGAGAGAGTGGGGGGTAACCCCGTCCACTCCGGCCTTGGCGGCGGCGGCAACGACTACTCTGTGTACCGTTCGGACCGTCAGACATCCCCCTTTTTTGCCCGGAAAGACGTATTCGTCTCCCGGCATGGACAGGGCCCTGAGTCCCGTAAGTGCTCTCTGAGCCATGGACCCAAAGGGAACCGCTCTTTCCTTGGATCCCTTTCCCATGACCTTAAGCCACCGTTCCTCTATCTCCACGTCTTCCCAACGAACCGAGACAACCTCAGCCACCCTGAGGCCGCACCCGTACAGCAGCTCTATCAGAGCGCCGTTTCGCAAACCATATTCGTCGTTATCGTAGGCACAGTCGATCATCCTGGAGACCTGCTCGACCGACATCGCCCTGGGAAGTCGATCGGACCTTCTGGGGCCTCTGACCCTGCCGGACGGGTCCTTCTCTATGGCTCTCTCCTCAAGCAGGTACTTCATCAGGCTTTTTATGGCAGACAGTTTGCGTCCCACAGAAGCGGGAGCGAAGCCATAGCCGGAAAGGGATCTGATGAAGGCCCGGATCTCCTCGGTGATTATGTCGGAAACATCCGAAACTCCCTGTGTCTCCAGGAATTCGGCGAATTGCGCCAAATCGACTCCGTAATTTGTAATCGTATGTTCTGATAGACCTGATGTGTTCATACGATCTAGAAATCCGTCTATAGCGGAATATATCTGAAGACTCATTTGGCTATTTTACCATCTCCTCGAAGAAACAACACCAAGTTTTCAAAAGACACAGAAAAAGAGGGCTCTTGCCCTCTTCCATAGATCCAAGGGATCCGTTTAATGGCATAAAAGGATACCACAAAACAGCACAATTGGAAATATTGCCCTTAAAAATCCATCAGGTGAAACTAAATCGGCATCTACCCCTCGGGCCAGAGTTTTTTCCACCTGGGATCGGCAATAAAATCGTCCATACGGTCTCGGGCCCTGAGGGCTACTCTACGGCATCGCTCGGGCTTCAGTTTTATTCTCTCTCCCAACGAGGGGAATATGCCCAAATTGACGTTGGTAGGCTGAAAACGCTTTACAGTGTCGTCCGAAAGTCGGTTCAACAAGGCCCCTATGGCGGTCTCCACAGGCCATTCAGGAAGGGGAAGCTTCATGTCCGACGACAGGAGATTTAGCGCCGCAACCATACCCATGGCAACGCTCTCGACGTATCCCTCCACCCCGGATATCTGTCCCGCAAGGTAGATATCCTCGGCACCACCCTTGAAACGGAGGTATCCGTCCAGGACCTTGGGAGCGTTGACGTATATGTTTCTGTGCATAACTCCCTTGCGGACGAACTCGACGTTTTCCAACCCCGGAATGAGCCGAAAGACTCTGTCCTGCTCCCCCCACTTCAGGTTGGTCTGGAAACCGACTATGTTGTAGACCGAACCGTCTCTATTGTCCTGCCGGAGCTGTACCACCGCGAAGAAGCGCTCTCCCGTAACGGGATGCTCCAGCCCTACCGGTCGCAGGGGGCCGAAACACAGGGTATCGGGACCCCTTTCCGCCAGGGCCTCTACGGGCATACACCCCTCGAAGTACTTTATCGTGCTCTCGAAGTCGTGACGGGGAGCTCTCTCTGCCTCCAGAAGGGCCTTGTGAAAAGCGCGATACTGCTCCTCGTCCATAGGACAGTTTATGTAGTCTCCGCCCTCTTCCTCGGAGTATCTGTCTTTTCTGTAGGCTATGGTCATATCTATGGTGTCAGACAGCACCAGAGGCGCTACCGCGTCGTAAAAAAAGAGGGAGTCTTCTCCCGCCAGCTCTCCTATGGATCTAGCCAAGGGCTCGGAGGTAAGGGGACCGGTGGCCAATATCGCCGGACCTTCCGGAACTTCTTTGACCTCCCGTCGTTCCACCTGTATTAGAGGGTGGGATAGCAGCTTATCCGTCACGGAAGCGGCAAAGCCATCTCTATCGACCGCAAGAGCCTTCCCAGCAGGAACGGAGTTTTCGTCCGCAATCTTCATGATCAGGCTACCCAAGGTCCTAAGTTCGGATTTAAGTATGCCTGCCGGGGTCGTTTCGGTATCCCCTCCCAGGGAGTTGCTGCACACCAGCTCGGAGAAGAGGTCGGTCTTATGGGCCGGGGAGGGAACCTGAGGTCTCATCTCCACGAGAGTGACAGGTACGCCTCTCTTCGCGATCTGCCAGGCCGCCTCGGAGCCGGCCAAGCCGGCACCTACGACCGTTACCCTTCCTGACATCACTCGATCCCCTTATGGCCGCATTGGGTACATACGGGAGTACGGGATCTGCCCTTGTATTCCATAAGTTCCCCACATTCGGGACATCTCTCGGCGGCTGGTTTGTTCCAGGAGACGAAATCACAGTCGGGATATCTGGAACAGCCGTAGAAGATCCTCCCCTTCTTGCTCTTCCTCTGGACCACCTCTCCGCCCTCTCCGGAGCCGCATTTAGGACAGGGAACCCCGATTTTCTTCAGGATAGGCCTGGTGTACTTGCATTCCGGGTAGCCGCTGCAGGCTATGAATTCGCCGAAACGTCCTCTTTTCTTCACCAGAGGTTTGCCGCATTCGGGACAGTCCTCGCCGATGAATTCCGGCGGAGGCGGCGGAACCCTTGGGGCTTTTTCCGCTTCGGATATGGCCCTCGTAAAGGGTTCCCAGAACTGGGACACGACATCGACCCAGTCTCTTTCGTTTTCCTCAACCAGGTCCAGAGACTCCTCCATGGTGGCTGTGAACCCGGAGTTGACTATCGGCGATACGCTGTCACCGTCGAAATGGTCGAGTAGGAAACCGTCCACCGAACGTCCCAATACCGTGGGGACCAGGTGTTTTTCCTCGTCTTTTTCGACGTAGGCCCTATCGTACAGGGTTTCGACTATGGAGGCGTAGGTAGATGGTCTGCCTACTCCCTCATCCTCCAGTGTCTTTATGAGACTTGCCTCGGTGAAACGTGCGGGAGGCTTGGTCTCTTTTCTCTCCTGATCCACTCCGTCGACCGAGAGAATCTCGCCTTCGACGGCGGGAGAGACTATGTCGTCCTTGGTCTCTATGGGCCAGACGACACCCCAGCCCTCGAAACGGACGACAGCTCCCTTCTGCTTGAGACCGTAGGGCCCCGAGGCTGCCTCAACCGTCGAGTTGTCTATCTTGGCAGGAGCCATCTGACAGGCCACGGTTCGACGCCAGATGAGGTCGTAGAGACGATACTGTTCTGGAGTGAGCTCCGACTTTATGTTCTCCGGTTTAAGGGATATGTCGGTGGGACGGATGGCCTCGTGGGCATCCTGAGATCTTCCTTTGGAGGAAAAGAAGTTTGCCTTTTCCGGAAGGTAGTTTTTACCCCATCCATTGGAGATCAGGTTCCTTATGGAGTCTATGGCCTCGGGAGCCAGTCTGAGGCTGTCGGTTCTCATGTAGGTGATGAGACCCGTAAGCCCTCTGCCATGTATGTTTATGCCCTCAAACAGGGACTGGGCCACCCTCATGGCTCGACGAGGGGAGAAGCCAAGCCTCCTCGCGGCCTCCTGTTGTAGGGTACTGGTCTTCAAAGGGGCAGGGGCTTTTCTTTTTCCCTCTCTGGTCGTGAAGGAGGTGACTGTTATGCCCTCTCTCTTTACGGTATCGACTATCTCCTGGGCTCTTTCGGCGCTGTCGATCTTCATCGGGCGCCCCTTTACCATGAGGGTCTTCCCGTCTTTTTTCTCGACTTTCAGACGATAACTACGACCGTCCTCCGAGCTTCCGTCGACCTCCACTATCCAGTAGGGCTGAGGTTCGAAGGTCTCTATCTCCTTTTCTCTACGGCAAAGTATGGTCAAGGCCACAGACTGAACCCTTCCGGCGGAAAGGCCGTATCTTATCTTTTTCCACAGAAGCGGACTGAGGGTATACCCCACCAGACGGTCCAATACCCTTCTGGCCTGTTGGGCGTTGACCTTGGCCATGTCGATAGGCTCCGGATCGTCCAGGGCCCGAACCACCGCGTCCTTCGTTATCTGATGGACCCTTATACGGCATTCCGATTCGGGATCTATATCCATCAGACCGGCCAGGTGCCAGGCTATAGCCTCCCCCTCTCTATCGGGGTCGGAGGCCAGAAGAACCTTACGACTCTTGGAAGCCAAGGAAACCAGTTCCTTCTTGATCTTGGCCTTTCCCTTGACCAATATGTATTCCGGCTGAAAGTTGGAGTCTACATCTATGGCCAGACGACTTTTAGGAAGATCCATGATGTGCCCCACGCTGGCCTTTACGGTGTAGCCCGGACCAAGCATCTTCGTGAGGGTTTTTGCCTTCGTGGGGGACTCTACCACCACCAAAACCGTACCGGTATCGCTTTTAGTTTTTTTCTTAGCGTTAGCCATCCGTCGCCTCCTCTCTCAACAGATCCAGGAAGGGGCCCCGTCGTTTTTACGGATAGCCCATTCAGGTCCTTGACATATGTCTATGAAAAAAGTGTCCACGAATGCGCTAAATATCTCGGCGTCGACGGGACGATGATGACTTCTGCCGAAAGCTACCGCCTCGTCGATGGCTTTTTCAACGACCTCGGAGGGGACGTCCTTACAGGCAAGATATCGATAGACCATGGTCTGAGCGTCCATATCCAAGAACCATCGTTCCACGTCGTGTAGCGTTCTAGTCACTGGCATCAATTCCTCGCTTGAAAATATATGAAACGACCGACATTGTACCCTCACCGGCGAAGTTGTCAACCGAAAGACGTCAAAATCGAGGACGAGTATCTCCCGAAACAGGAGTCTCGCCCTCGATTTTATAGACTATTCAGAGCCTAACGGTCAAGCCCTGTCAGCCCTCTTATTCCGTTCAATATGAGTCTCTGCTCCACTCCGGCGACCAGTTTCCTGGTGTAGGCCACCGTGTCGGGGTTGACGCTCATGCTGTCTATGCCGGATCTAACGAGGAACTCGGCAAAGTCGGGATATAAGGACGGTCCCTGACCGCAGATTGAACAGGTGATGTCGTGACGATGGGCCGCCTCTATCAGTGTCTTTATCGCCCTGGTGACGGAGATGTTCCTCTCGTCGAAGTAGCCCATGGTGTTCAGTATACACGAGTCCCTGTCGACTCCCATGACCAGCTGGGTGAGGTCGTTGCTGCCTATGCTGAAGCCGTCCACCATCTGGGCGAACTCGTCGGCTGCGAATACTACCGCAGGGACCTCGGCCATGATCCAGAGCTTGAAGGATTTGTTTCGGACCAGGCCCTCGGAGGCCAATATCTCCTTGACCCTCTCCAGCTCCCAGGTAGTCCTGACGAAGGGCAGCATAACCCAGACGTTTATGAGGCCGTATTCGTCTCTTACCTTCTTGATGGCACGACACTCCAGCCGGAAGCCCTCCTCGTATTCGTCGGAGATGTAGCGGGAGACCCCTCGCCAGCCTATCATTGGGTTGTTCTCCACCGGCTCGACCTCCTCCCCTCCCTTGAGGCCGCGGAACTCGTTGGTCCTGAAGTCGCTGAGACGGACAACCACGGGACGGGGATATACCGCCTGGGCGACGGCAGTAACGGATTCGGACATCTCGTGTATGAGTTTGTCCCCTTCGCCATTTTTGACCATGTACATGGGATGCACTCCCAGGCTGTTGAATATGAACTCGGTCCTCATGAGCCCTATACCGTCGAACGGAAGGTTTTTATATTTATTCACCACCGACGAGTCGCCGAGGTTCATGTATATCTTGGTTCCCGTCACGGGAGCCAGATCGTAGACCATGTCCCTGCTGTAGGACGGGGCGGCCCCAGGGACCAAAGGAGAGTGTTTATCCTCGTCGGAGGACAGAGAGACAGCTCCGTCGTAGACCACGCCTCTGGTGGCGTCCACAGTGACCACCGCTCCCTCGGAAAGCCGGGAGGATCCGTCCTTGGATCCCACTATACAGGGGATGCCCAACTCCCTGGAGACTATTGCGGCGTGGCAGGTTCGTCCCCCCTCGTCGGTCACGACAGCGGCGGCCCTCTTCATGGCCGGAACCATGTCGGGATTCGTCATGGTGGTAACCATTATCTGTCCGTCTACGACTCTGTCTATCTCGTCGAGGGTCTTAACCACCACCACAGTTCCCGAAGCTATGCCCGGAGAGGCTGCCAAGCCTCTGACCAAAACCTTGAGCGCCTTTTTATCCTCCACGGTCTTCCCCTCCTCGTTTGCCTTGGACTCGTCCAAGAGGGTGGTGATAGGGCGAGCCTGAAGTATATAGAGCCGCGACGTTTCTCCGTCGAAGGCCCATTCTATGTCCATAGGGGCACCGTATATCTCTTCTATTCTCCGTGCCGCGGATCCCAGGGCCCTTATTTCCTCCGCTCCCAGACACTGTTTGTCCACGAACTGAGGCCCCAGAAAGTCGGCTACCGGAACGGAGACCGTACCCTGCTCCGATTTCTTCTCCGCCACCATGGTCCTCTTCTCAGCTACGTTGACGTCCATGAGGGCCAGATCCCTCTTGTCCAGTATGTACTCGTCGGGAGTCACCATTCCCGAGACGACCGCCTCTCCTAGCCCCCAACTGGCTTCTATCATTATCTGAGAACGACTGTTGGTCACGGGGTTGGCTGTAAACATTACTCCGGATCTCTCGCTGGAGACCATCTTCTGGACCACGGCGCTGAGGGCTACCTGAAAATGATCGTATCCCTGTCGTTGTCTGTAATAGGTCGCCCTGGCGGTCCAGAGAGAGGCCCAGCAGCGCCTGACATGGGCCACGACAGAGTCGGCCCCTATCACGTGAAGATAGGTATCCTGTTGTCCGGCAAAGGACGCGTCGGGCAGATCCTCGGCGGTCGCGGAGCTACGGACCGCCACCCTCGGATCGTTCAGATCGATCGACTCGGAAAGCTCTCTGTAGGCGGTGCGTATCTCCGCCTCCATATCCACCGGTATAGGAGACTCCTCTATGAGTCTTCTGACCGAATCGCAGGCTCTGGACAGATCGATAGAGCTTTCCACGTCTACCGAGCCGACGGCTTCCCGTATCTTTCCCTCTATTCCGGCTCCTTTGATAAAGTCGACGTAGGCCTGGGCGGTTACACAGAAACCGGGAGGCACGTCCACACCGTTTACGGTCAGCTCCCCTAGGTTAGCGCCCTTTCCCCCGACCAAGGCGACGTCGTCTTTGCCTATTTCGTCGAACCATCTCACGTATCTGTAAGCCATTGAAGATCTCCTCCCCGGTATCCATAACGAACTTGCCCTATTATGCCCCGAAAAAACGGGCGATACGTGGTATTATTTGACACAAATAGCGGCATAAATCTATGGCATAGACACACTGAAGCATTATATTCAATCTTTATTATGAAATAAAACAAGCAAAAGAGGTTTGTGCTGTATAAACGGGGAGGGAGTTTACTGACATGGACCCTCTACACGGCGAGGGCAACCCGGCATCTGTATTCATGAGGTTCATAGAGGAGAGGAAGGGAGTCGAGGAGACCGTCCGGATCCTGGGGGAGTTTCTGGGCAACGTGGCTTTCTGGGAAAACGACACGGGAAATCTACACATGGCGGCAAAGTCGGGCCAGTTCATATCCCAGGTCAAGGAGATGCCCCTCCACGAGCTTATAGCTATATACCCTCACGGAACAGTCGAGGACAAGGGGGAGAGGCTGGGCTACGTTCTTTACTACAGGGAGGATGGGTCGGATCCAATCGGGGAATCCCAGATTCTCCGGTTCGGGACCACGGCTCTGAGGCTGGCTATAGAGGAAAGAAAGGGTAGATCGGAAGAGAGCCATCAGATGAAGGGCGACCTTGTCAGGGATATCCTGGCAAAGAACAAAAGGCTGGCCGAGAGATCCCTGAGAAAGGCTGCCGAAAGGGGAACGGGGATCAATGGCCCACTGCTCGTCCTCGTGGCGGAGTTCGACGGAGGCAAAAAAGCCTCGGAGCCGGTATATCTCCTGTCTCGCTGGCTTCAATCCCGTTTTCCCTCGGCTTTGCAGGGAACGGTAATGGACGATCTGGTCTTGCTTCTGCCGATAAAGGAGAAAGAGTGGAGGAACGACCTGGAATCGGTCCTCTCGGAGTTTCTTTCAAAGCAAAAGTACAGAGAGGAGTTCTCCATAGGGGTAGGTTCCGTGGTAGACAACGCGGTGGAAGCGTGGAAAAGCCACGAGGAGGCGATGGAGGCCATCGTCCTGGGAGGCCGCCTCGGCAAGGGACCGATATCCTTCTGGCAGGACATGGAGGTATACGACGTGCTCAGGAGCCTTCCCCCGACGGCTAAGAACACGAAGTTCATAAATCGCTACATGAACGTGATCCGAAAGGACAAGGACGCAAGAGAGACTTTAAGGTCCCTGGTCCGATCCGGCTGGCATCTGAAGACCGCCGCAGCTGACCTTAATATACACTACAACACCCTTAGATACCGTCAGGACAGGATATGGGAGATCTTGGGCATAGACGGCCAAGACCCTATGGCCAAGCTCAACCTGACCCTCGCATGTCTGATGGACGAGATAAGAGAGGACATGGGGCCTTAGGTGATTCAGGAGTTGCTTCCTATAAAATCCAGAACCTCCTGGGCGGTCTCCTCGATGGCTCTGCCTGTTACGTCGAATACGGTAGCATCGACCCTGTTCATGATCGATCGGGCATAGACGAGCTCTTTTTCGACCCGCTCTCTCTGGGCGTAAGAGGCTTTCTCCGGGTCCAGGCCGAGCATCTGCAGCCTTTCTCTTCGAATCTGCATCAGAGCGTTGGGATCTATAACCAAGCCCACTATGCGGCCTCTAGGTATCTGAAAAAGCTGCTCAGGAGGATCCAGCTCCGGGACCAGGGGGATGTTGCCGGTACGATAGCCTTTGTTGGCGAGATACATGGATAGAGGGGTCTTGCAGGTTCTGGAGACCCCCAGTATGACCAAGTCGGCCTCTCCCAGAAGGTGGGGATTGCTCCCGTCGTCGCAGGTGATCGAGTATTCTATGGCCTTAACCCTCTTGAAGTAGGCCTCGTCCATCTGATGCATCAGCCCCGGTTCCTCGAGCGGCGAAACTCCCAGATGAGACGAAAAGGCATCCATGAGAGGTCCGAATATATCTACGACCTCGACACCGTATCTCTGGGCTTCCCTTCGAAAACAGGCTCTTATCTTATGTTCTACGAGAGTACAGACTATCACTGCTCCGGATTCTTTAGCCAACTCACAGACCTGACGAGCCATGTCCGGCTCCTTCAGGTAACGATAGCGGGTGAATTTTATCCTCTTGTCAGGAAACTGCCTAGCAGCGGCCAAGGCCACGCTGTGGGCGGTCTCCCCGGTAAAGTCGGATATTACGAATATATTGAGGTCCTGTCCTTCTTCGGAAAGCACGAGAAACCACCTCTCTCTATGTTCTCACAAAAGAGCGCACCAGCGCCCCGGGCCGGAACGATATATCTTTTCATCCGCCTCAAGATCGGCCAAAGCCGCCAGGACTTCCGGCACGGACATACCCAGTTTGTCCGCCAGGCCGTCGGCGGTGACCCCTCCAGACATGGCTATTTCCTCCAGCAAAGGAGACGGCTCAGGGGTCTCCTCGAGGGGGAAAAGAGACAGCTGTGAGTCCCTTCCTATGACGAAAGAGACGAATTCATCCAGATCCCAGAGGGGCTGCGCCCCGTCGAATAGGAGCTTGTTCGATCCCTGTGAGACCTTCTGAACAATAGGTCCTGGAACGGCCCATACGGGGCGTCCCATCTCGCCGGCCAATCTGGCGGTTATCATGGACCCACCTTTGACAGGAGATTCCACCACAACCAGGTGATCTGCCAACGCCGCAATGATACCGTTTCTCTTCGGGAAATGCCAACGGTCTCCCCTGATTCCCATGGGGAAACGGCTCATCAAGGCACCTCCTCTTTCCGATATGGCTGAGAAAAGCTCCTCGTGTCCTCTAGGGTAGACGACGTCAACGCCGGTTCCAAGAACAGCGACTGTAGCCCCTTGCCCCTCCAGTGCGCCGGAGTGAGCGGATCCGTCGATACCCATGGCTCCTCCGCTGATCACCAGAACCCCTGCCGAGGCCAGTTTTTCCGCCAGAGCGCGAGCTACCTGGGAACCGTAGGGAGAGCATCTTCTGGTACCGACGATGGAGACACAGGGCCCGGATATGGGCCAGGATCCCTTTACGTAGAGGACGACGGGAGGGTCGTCCGAATAGTCCAGTCCGTTGGGAAAAAGTGGATCCCCTCTGAAAAGAACCTTGGCACCGAAACGAGAGGCTCTCTCCATCTCCTCCTCCGGCCACTCCGAACCGTAGAGGCGAGTCATCCTCTCCCAGCGGTCCTCCTTGAGCCCCAGGGACAGGGCCAGCTTTCGATCCGACATAAGGGATTCGGCAGTCTCTCCCAGAGAGTCCAGCGCACGGCTCCACTGTCCCGGACAAATTACGGAGAAGTTCAACGCCAACAACGCCCTTTCGCTGCGGGTCATGATCGAGTTTCCCCTCTGTAGGACAGGGCCTCCATGACGGCCGTTTTAGAGACCTCCGACTCTCCGGCGAGATCAGCCACGGTCCTGGAGACCTTCAAGACCCTGGACATCCCCCTTCCCGAGAGGTTCAACCGGTTTGCCATCTTGATCAGGACGGCTTTTCCCTCCCGGGATAGGGCCATCTCTTTTCTGAGAAGTTTTTCCGGCACCTCGGCGTTGCAGCCATAGCCCCATCGACGCCATCGTTCCCTCTGTACTGATCTGGCCCTGCAGACTCTATCTCGGATAGAATCGCTTTTTTCCGACGCCGCCCCGGACAGTCCGACCAGCTCCTCTGGGGATAGGCGAGGCACCGATATATGGAGATCGACCCTGTCCATCATCGGTCCGGAGAATTTACGTCTGTATCTCTCCAACTCTGAGGCGGAGCATCTACAGGCCTCTACGGGGTCACCGTACCACCCGCACCCACAGGGGTTGGCCGCCAACACCAATAGGACTCTGGAGGGATATTCAACCGTTCCGGAGGCCCTGCTGACCGAGATAGCTCCGTCCTCGAGAGGCTGTCTCATGGCCTCGACGAGATCTCGGCGAAATTCGGTGAACTCGTCCAGAAACAGAACTCCTCTGTGGGCCAGGGATATCTCACCGGGCCTGAGGGCAGAGCCTCCACCGCAGACCGCCACGGTCGATGCCGTATGATGGACGATCCTGAAAGGGGGCTGACGATCCAGAGGTCCATCGCTGCCCAGGGTGCTCCGGACCGTCAGAGTCTCCAGGAGCTCTCGATCCGACAGGGGAGGCAGAATTCCCCTCAACGCCCGGGCCAACATCGTCTTGCCGCTGCCGGGAGCCCCGACCAACAGGACGTTATGGTGTCCTGCCGCGGCTATTTCCAAGGCCCTTTTTGCCGCAGATTGGCCTCTGATATCGCCAAAGTCGGGATCCGCCGCCGGTATGTCCGATCCCGGTTTTTCCGACTTCACCCTAGGGAGGTCCGAGCCGGATTTTATATGGCTCAGAAGAGAGGACAGGTGATCCACCACGTAGGCCTCCACGTCGGAGACTAGACCGACCTGGGTGGCGTTGCCCTCCGGGACGTATAGGGGCATGCCGGATTTTCGAGCCAAAATGGCGGCAGGCACGGCCCCTCTCACAGGGCGTATTTTCCCATCCAGGGCAAGCTCTCCCATGAAGAGAGACGGCCTGGACAGAGGGGATCTGTCGGAACGAAGTGCCAACCCCACCGCTATGGGCAGGTCCATGAGAGTTCCTTCCTTGGGAAGGTCAGCTGGGGCGAGGTTCACCGCTATTCTTCCCTTTAGAGAGACGCCGACGGACCTGAGGGCAGCCCGGACCCTCTCCTTGGACTCCCTGACCGATGCGTCCGGCAGTCCGACTATGGAGATGGAGAACAGTCCTCCTGCCATCTCCACTTCTACGTCCACCTCTCTGGCCTCGACACCTCTCAATGTGACGGCTTTTACTGGGTTCACAACACCACATCTCCTCCCGTGATGTCCCGACAATGATTCAGGAACAAACGTCCCTGCCTCTCAGTCAAGGCGATCAGATCGATCCGCCAGAACCCGTTCCACCCCGTCTTTTCTACGTAGGCCGCCCCGGCGATCACGAGGCGTCTGAGTTTTCTCGGTCCCACCGAATCCTCGGGAGACATTATTATACCGGTGGTCCTGAAACGGACCTCGACTATCACCAGGGTATCCCCATCCCTGGCGACTATATCCAGCTCTCCCCTGCGAAAACGGACGTTTTTTTCCAGGACGGTCCATCCCAGGTTTCGAAGGTAACGACAGGCAAGGTCCTCTCCTCGCCTGCCCTTTTCGAGATGAGGAGCGGTCACGGCTATCGACTTCCCACGTCGACTTTATATATGAAGGCCAAGACCCTTGCGACAGCTTCGTAGAGGTCGAGAGGTATCTCCTCCCCTATATCCAACGCCAGGAGGGCGCTGACCAGAGCGGCGTCCTCCACTATAGGGACCTCCGCCTCGCGGGCGACCTCGACGATTCTCTCGGCTATCCTTCCCGATCCGGATACGACGAGATGTGGGGCATCTCTTTCCTCTCTGTCGTATTTCAGAGCTGCCGCCTTGAAGCGGCCTTTATCACCGTCGTTCATGCCTCTATATCCAATCTGAGATAGCGGCGGCCGTCGTCTTTTCTCCTGCCCTCTACCCCTAGATACTGAAGGGACATCCCCAGGTTGGATAGATCGTTCCGAAGCTCGTTAAGTCTTTCCGATATGCTGTTTCGACCTGCCGGATCCTCGGCATTTATAGATACAGCCAGGGCCTTTCCGTCCGATTCCAATCGTCCGAACACCTCTCCTATGGCCACTCCATCCAGGGCGAAGGAAACCTGATAGTAACGGCGTTCCTCTCCTGGACCGCCTCCGGAGGAGCTAAATCTAACCCTAGCGGGCAGGGAATCCTCGTGGGGAGAGGGCCACCAGGCCCCGGCAAGAGCCGCATGAGAGAAGGGTTCACGGGGAGGACGTGAGATCATAGAATGAGCCCGAAGAAAAAGGCCCGATTCGTCCTCGCCCTCTTTCATATCGCGGAGCGACTCGAGAGGGTTTTCCCCTCGACGTGATCTTTCCCTAAGCTCCTCTCTTATCCTGCGCCAGTGACCTGCCACAGAGTTAGAGTCCATCGACAGATACCAGGATAGCAGGTTCGCTTTTTCAGAGGTTACTGCCTCGCCTCGAGCCATCAGTTCGACCAGAGAATTCATCGAAACAGAGTTGCCTCCCAGACGGCGGAACTCCCTTCGAAGGCCTAACATGAGCTCATCGGTCAGAGGAAGCCCCTTGGACAAAAGCAGCGACGCCGCTTCTCGATCTCCCTGAGGAAGCTTTCCCAAAAGAGCTGCGTCCTCCGGACGAAGCCGCAATACCGGCACGTCGCCCTTGGCGTCCCAGAGTGCCTGGAAATGCTGTCCCGGATATAGTGTCAGGTTGGATCGGGCCATGAGGTTCTGTCCGGCGATACGGACCGTATAGGTACCGTTCTCGGCGGACAGGACCCGCCCCTCCACGACGGTTCCGTCGGCGATGCCTTTGGCCTTTAGAGTCATAGCCCCTTTCGAGATGTCCGGGGTCTGTCCTCTTCCTACCCCTATGTTCAAATTGTTGGGATTTCCTATTCCGTCTATCATGCCGGACCTCTCCAGTGAAAGCTTTTTCTGTGAATCGGCGACGGCCCCATCGCCTCAAGGGCGTTCCTATGAGCCTTGGTCCCGTACCCTTTGTGGGACGCGAAACCGTAGTCGGGATACAGACGATCCAAAGCGACCATAGCCCTGTCCCTCAGGACCTTGGCGACCACCGACGCGGCGGAGATCTGAGGATATACGTCGTCTCCGTGGGGACAGACTCTCTGAGGCCACTGAAGATCGGGGATCTCTTTGTCTCCGTCCACCAAGACGCCGTCGAACAGACGGGAAGGGAGCCTCTCTACCGACCGTCTCATTGCCCACAAGGTAGCTCGAAGTATGTTTATCTCGTCTATCCGTTCGACCGATGCCGCCTGAGCGGCCCAGATCACACCGAGTTCCCCCATCAAGGAGAAGACCTTCTCCCTTCTCAGGGGGGTCATTTTTTTTGAGTCCCTGAGACCGGCGGAAACGAGCCTCTCCGACTGTTCCTCGGTCAATATGGCAGCCGCCGCGACAACCGGTCCCGCCATGGGGCCTCTCCCCGCCTCGTCCACTCCGGCAAAGACAGGGGAAAGGGTCATCCTATGAGATCTCCCGGTCTTTCCAGCGAGAACGCCCCTAGCTTCCCCGCCGAGAAGGCCTCCAGAAACCGCCGTCCCGCCAGGGTAAAATCCACCTTGTTTCCCGGCAGAAGACAGCCTAGTCGCCTGCCCAGGAACTCCAAAGTCTCGTAGGGATCCTCTCCTGGTTCCACTCCCCAGACGTCCTTTACGACGTACCATAGGTCCTTTTCCAAGAGGAACTCCACCAGACGAAAAGCCACAGCGTCGTAACCTCCTATGACCTCCGCCTTGCTGCATCCCAGCCAAGCCAGGGCTTTTTGTATGTGTTCATCCGATTTGGGGTCCAGTATTCCAGGGGAGTCCACCACGAGGAAGCCTCTGCCCTTATACCATGAGACTCCCTTCGTCACTCCCGGTATGCCTCCGACCGATGCGCTTTTCTTGCCTACCAGACAGTTAAGAAGAGCGGATTTGCCGACGTTAGGGATCCCCACGACAGCTAGGCGCAGTTCCCGGTGGGACGGAGAGGCCTTGAGCAGCTCCCTTCTCATAGGCTCGATCTTACCCTTCAACAGGTCCACCGCCCAGGCCTTGCCCGAGCCTTTTCTATACAGAGAAAGCCAGGCGTCGGTAACCTTTTTGTCCGCCAGGTCGCTCTTGGTCAGGACCTTCCAGACCGGACAGATCTTGGACATGGCCGGGGCTAGGGGCGACGCAGTGACCTCCGGGGCTCTGGCGTCTCTTACCTCCAGGATAAGATCCAGCTTACCGACCAGTCCCTCGAGTTTTCTGGTTCCCTTCGCCATATGGCCGGGGAACCAAACTGTACGTCCCGACATCAGTCCACCAGACCTATCCGCTTGATCGGCCAATAACGAAGAAAAACGGGCCCCCTTATGTTGTCCTCAGGGACGAAGCCCCAAAAACGACTGTCCTGAGAATTGGGCCTGTTGTCTCCCATAGCGAAGTAATGCCCCTCCGGGACCTTAACCTCGTCCATGATGTAGGCGTCGGGGAAACCGACGTAGGGCTCCTCTATTGGGTCTCCGTTGATGAAAACCTCCCCCTGTCTTATGGCGACCCTGTCTCCCGGCAACCCTATTATCCGTTTTACGAAGTCCCTCTTGGGATCCACCGGATACTTGAATACAAAAATTTGTCCTCTTTCCGGTTCCTGAAGGGCATACCAAAACTTGCACACCAAAACCCTGTCGCCAGGTAAAAGGGTAGGGATCATCGAGCCGCTAGGAATCCAGAAAGCCTGGACCACGAAGGTACGAATGACCAACGCAAGGACTACCGCCCACAGTATCGTCTCGATGGTCTCTCTCCACCATGGTTTTACTGCCATTCTGCGAACAACCTCCAAATTTAAATATGTCTCTCCATCCAGATCAATGTCGGAACCACCGCATATACGGAAAACCCTTTACGGGAAGGACGATCTTTCCCAGGGGAGCCTTCCTTGTATCCGTATATATATTAAGGGTCATTCCAGGGGACAAGGTTCGGTAGATCGGAGAATAAAAAGACAGGCTGTAAGGTCCCAACCTGGACACGATACAGTATTTTAGCCTGAATATCTCCTTCTGGATCGGATTCGTCCAAGTAAGGCCAATCCTGTCCACGTCGATTCCGTGTTTGGAAATGATCAGATAGAAAGGTCTACGGTACATGATGGACCGCTGATAACGATTCGTCAACCATCGGGTCATACGGAACGCCTCGTCTTTGGCACAGTAATTTCTCCAGTTTTCCCCGGAGATCACTAAAAAAACCGACCCTAGCCCAACGGACAATAAAAACGATACGATCAGAACCTCCAACAAGGTGTAGGCCCGAAGGGGAAGAAAAAAGGGGGCCTCTGCCCCCTTTTTTTCCTCTTCGTCGCCGTTATCTGGCAGCTTCATACCCCAGCTTGAGAACCTTCAGGTTTTCATCGACGAAACGGGCGGGAGCAAGATCCCTTATGGCTTGACTCATCTCGTCCATCGACACGCCCCCTACTCCAGCACCGCACATCGCCCCTAGGATCAGGACGTTCAGGAAAAGAAACCGCCCTCCCATATGTTCTTTGAGAATAGAGTATCCCTCTACAGGATGAACCTCTATCTTACGGCGATCCAGAGAGCTCTGAAGCCTGTCGTTTTCGAAGGCCTCGGGATCGTAAAGGTTGACGACAAGTTTACCTCCGTCCCTCAGATAATGAAGGTTTCTAACCGCCTCGTTCTGGTCGAAGGCGAGCAGTACGTCGGCCTCTCCTACCTTCACTAGAGGACTGAGGTATTCCCCTACCTTGAAGTGGCTCACGACCGAGCCCCCTCTCTGTGCCATGCCGTGAACCTCGCTGCCTACGACGCTACGCCCTTTTTCCATGGCGATGTGTCCCAAAGACTTGCTGGCGAAAAGAATACCCTGACCTCCGGTACCTACTATGACGAACTGCATAATTAGGCCTCCTCCCTCGAAACTATGGCCCCGTGGGGACACACGCTCATACAGACACCGCAGTTGACGCAGTATCTCTCGTCTATATAAGCCTTCTTGGAGGACTCGTCGAAAACCAGCCCGGGACAATTGAAGGAGGTAATACAGTATTTACAGCCTATGCAAACCTCTGGATCCACCCTTACCGGTCTCGGGGTCGGAGGCTCCTTGAGGATGGTTATACAGGGATGTTTGAAGATCAAGACCGCCGGTTCTTTGTTCTCCCAAGCGTAGGCCCAGGCATCCTTTACTACGTCGACGTTCTCGTTCACGTCGTAGGCCTCGACAGTCTTGATATAGGAGACACCGCAACCCCGACAGACCTGCTCCAGATCTATCTGAACTCCCTGATCGCCCTTTCTCAGTTTCGTCCCGACGTTGGGACTGGACTGTCCTCCGGTCATGGCGGTGATGCGGTTGTCCAGTATAGCAAGTACGAAGGCATGACGGTTGTAGACCGCACTGGCCAAACCGGTAAGGCCGCTGTGGAAGAAGGTAGAGTCCCCTATGGTGGCAACCACCGGACGTTCCTCCCCGTCGACCTTAGAGGCCAGGTAAAAACCGGAGGCAGCTGTTACGGCAGCCCCCATGTCTATGGCGCTATCTACTCCCTTCTGCATTATGCCCAAGGTATAGCACCCTATATCGGAGGGGTTGATCGCCTTCGGCAGGGCCTTTCTGATCGCGAAGAAACTGGCCCTGTGAGGGCATCCGGGACACAGCATGGGAGGTCTGGGGGTTACGTGCATTTCCTCCATGGCCGAACGTACGTCCTCATCGATAGACGTCTCGACCTTGTCTCCAAGACATTCAGCTATGATCCCCTCTATCAGCTCAGGCAGAAGCTCCCCCGCCCTCGGCACGAAACCGTTCCAACGTCCCATTATCTTGGTACGGTCGTTCAGCTGGGTCTCTATAACAGGATAGGTCTGCTCGAGGACCAACACTTTTTCGTGACGGGCTATGAACTCATCGCACAGCTTGACCGGAAGAGGTACGGGAGTGCCTATCTTGAGGATCTCTATGTCGTCCCTGCCGCTGGTCCGGATCATGTCGGAGAGGAAGGCAAAGGTGGTGCCTCCGGCGATGATGCCCAGACGGACGGTACCTTTAGCTGGCACGACGTAGTTGTATTTTCCGTAGTCTTCCTCGAATTCGTTCCGTATGGCATCGTTTTTATCGTTCAGTCTGGGGTGATTTACCTTGACTCCGGCGGGGAGACACACCCATCTTTTAGGGTCTTTCTTGAACTCGTCCTTCCTAGGCGGCAAGACCTCGTCCCTCAGGGGGACGTCCTGTCTGGCGTGGTCCACCTTGCCGGTAGGACGAAGCATGGTTACGATACCGTGTTTCTCAGAGAGGTCGTAGGCATCGAAGACCATCTCCTTCGCCTCCTCGGCGGTCGACGGATCGAAGCATGGAACCTTGGCGAACATGGCGAAATAACGGCTATCCTGCTCCGTCTGGGAACTGTGGGGACCGGGATCATCGGACACCACGAGCAGGAATCCGCCCTTGAGGTCAAAATGAGCGGTGCTCATAAACGGATCGGCCGCCACGTTGAGTCCGACCTGCTTCATGATACAGCAAGTCCTCTTTCCTCCGAAGGAGGCCGACACCGCCATCTCATAGGCTACCTTCTCGTTAGCTCCCCATTCGACCGCGGTCTTAGTTCCCAATTGGTCCGAATAGGCTGCTACGGCAGGAAGGATCTCGGAAGAAGGCGTTCCTGGATAGGCAGTGGCTATCTCGCATCCGGCCTCCACGATGCCCCTCGCTATGGCCTCGTTACCTAACAATATGCTTCTCTTGCTCAAGATGACTCCCCCTCTTTTGGATTACGGCCCCTCTGTCGACCGTTCCTCAAGCCATCGGATAAGGGGGTGACCGCCACGGATCAACTTACCGTCCGGAGTAGCAAAGGCATGGCGGGTCTTCCCCTCTGCCAACAGCTTATCCCCTCTGTACAACCTATATTTGAACGTAACGCTATGGGGTTTTACCTGCTCCACCGAGGTACGCAAGGAAAGCTCCTCGTCGTATCTCGCCGGAGATTTATACCTACAGGAAGCCTCGACCACCGGCAGGAAGACCCCCTCATCCTCCCAACTTGCATAGGGTTTTCCCCATTCCCTGCATAGGTTGGAACGCCCCATCTCAAACCAAGTGAGATAGTTTCCATGGTGCGCTATTCCCATCTGGTCGGTCTCGGCATATCTGACGCGAAAAACAAAGACGCTCTCCCTCAAGTAAAATCCTCCCATTCGATGAACACTTTCATTATACCGTTTTACCTCTTCAAAAAAACAATAGAATATTTAAACTATTTACTTTTGTACTGTACAGCGCCGCAGATGCGCAACCTTCATGCAATTATCGCTAACCACCTCGAAACCATCCTCCCTTAAAGAGGCCTCCAGGGAGGGATTTTTAGTTCCAGGTTGGAACCACACTGCCGGTTTATAGGAAAGAGCGTTTAACTCATCCCTCAATCCTTCCTGAAATCTAGCGGATATGAAAAGCGATACGATATCCACCGGATCATCTATCTCGGCCAAAGAGGAGACGCATTTTTCCCCCAGTATCTCCTTTTCCCTTAGTCTCGGATTTATGGGATACAGCTGCACACCGACCGATTTAAGATAGGACATGACGTCGTAGACAGGACGACTTGCCTTGTCCGACGCTCCTATAACCGCTATTTTTCCTGGATTACATAGGACTCTATCGACAAGATCGTTGGTATTCATATTTGTTCCCCCTTTTTGAATGCCGTAGTCTGAATATCGCACTGTATAGCTCAATTTTATCACGAGACCTTGGCTTATCCGCTTTTCTTGTTATAATGTCTGGGTAAACTGGGAGGGTTGACCGAGCGGTCGAAGGTGGCGGTCTTGAAAACCGTTGAGGCGCAAGCTTCCGTGAGTTCGAATCTCACACCCTCCGCCAATAGCATATTCGTAGCCGTCCGGGAGAGTCCAACACCCGGACGGCTACTGTTTTATTCAAAGAAGGCCCGGATATATACCCAAGGCCTTCGATTTCGTCACCGACCCAAATCGGATCTTTTCTTCAGTTGTAGACCTCTCTGATCTCGGAAGTCCTGGGTAAAGATCCACAAAGAGGCCTTAAGCCCCTCTTTTAGGTTTACCCAACGTCCTGACAACCTTACCTATTATCTGGAATAGCCCTTCGTCTATGTCTTCCACGGAAAAGGATCTGGGAGGATATCTCAAGGAGGACGATCGTATCTCCGCCGCTCCGTTTCTCTGCCAATAGACCCATTTGACCGCCCAATCGCCATTTCGTCCGAAGCTTACCAAAGCGGGGTCGCCATCGTACACCTCTTCCTCCGGATTTACCACGACTTGACTTCCATCCAAGATTCCGGCCTCTTCCATGCTATCTCCCTCTACCGTGATTATAAAGGGACGACGATCGGCGTTCACAGATACGGTTCCCAATAGCTCGCCGGGAAGCATTATAGAGTCCTCCGCACCGGCATAGACCTCGGCCATTCCGCCTATGCCGTTTCCAGCACAGGCTACAGCGGAATCGTCGAGAATGGGGACATCTATCCACTGGGAAAACGAGAGTTTTCCGGCGGACCCCCTGTGACCGAAACTTTTTTGATCTCCCTCTCCACTTACGAGATAGCCTACGGAACACCCCAAAACAGAGGCCAGACTTTCCCAAGTCTCTATGGAGAGACCTATTCTATCGTTTTCGACCTGACTTACGGTGTTTTGTTTTACCCCTGACAACCTAGCCAGCTCGGTCTGAGTAAGACCTTGATCCTTTCTGGTCCGACGTAATCTCTCCCCTCGAGTCATAGCATCACCTCCAAGGCTCATATCTAATACCATTATCTATCAAACCGATATTTTATACAACCCCACTCCCAAAATATCGGTTGACACGATGAAAAAGACATCGTAATATCTGTATAAAAGATATCTGGAGGTGATCCCATGGACAGAGAGACCATAAAACTGATAGTAGAAAATGGGCATTTCATAGGATACGACATCAACCATAAAAAAAAGGTCCGCCGAACCGTGCTCACGGCACAGGCTATGGCGGACAGGATTCTGGAACGAGAGAACTCGGGGTTCTTCGAAAAAAGGAGCCCTATGGTGGCTATGGCTACCGGTTCCTGAAGATATTATCCTCGGGAGACCTGTCTAAAAGCACGTCCGTACCGGGAACTACCGATTTTTCTCTGGATAAACACAGAGGACATAGTGCCGATATCATCTGATCTTCTCCTACAAAAGCTTGGGATAAAATGGCTCCGTCGGGAGACGCGATAAGGCTTCCTCCTACGGACGCAGAAGCTGCGGCAACCACGAACAACTTATTCTCCGCCGCCCTGCTTCTGGCCAGATGCTCCGTCATAGGACCATCGGGGGCAAACCAAACGAGCATCTCCGCCCCCTTGATCGCCTGTATTCTGGAAACCTCCGGAACGTAACCGTCCTCTCCTATGGAGATTCCCCAGGCTCCTATGTCGGTTCGAATCACGGGAACCGTATCTCCCAGACCATGGCCGTGGGTACCGAGAGAGACATTACAGACCTGGCCATCTCTGATCGACCACGAGATCGGCCCTTTAGGACCGTTTTCTCTAGCAAAGACGATCCACATATTTTCATATGACCGAGATAGATCCAGCAAAAGCTCCATCGCCAAGGACTCCATCTCGTCTGAGTCTGACAATGGAGACAGGACCAACAAATCGGCTTTCTGAAGCCAAGCTTGGCGGACAAAGCTTTTTACCCTGTTCAATACGACCAGCGAATCCCAGTCCAATTGAGCTAAAGAGACCATAACCACAGTGGCTTCCCCCTGGAAATGAGGCTTTTTTTTCTCGATCAGGGGGGCACAGATACCCTCTTTGAGTGGGACCATGCTAGGTCGATTGGACAGGTCGATTTGCTCCACCAGCACGCCTGGATCCTTAGATCCCAGGGCGGCTACGGAGCGACCTAAAGGATCGTATATGCCGGATCTTCCACAGTAGACGACCGATCGGTTTTCCATTCCGGATTTGTTGGCCATAGCTATCCAGACACAGTTCTCAAAAGCCCTTACCGGTAGCATGAAATTTACCTGCTGATTTGAAAGCAAATCAGCATCTTTTCCAGAAGATGTGAGGTTGGCAAGATCCAATACCAGATCTGCTCCTTTACGAGAGAGGTTACGAAGCACCTCGGGATTTCTGGCATCCGCACATATCGACAAACCGATCTTGCCCCAAGGGGTATCGGCCAAATCATAGGAGTGAGATTTTCCGAACCATCGATCGTCGAAATGCCACAGAAAACGCTTGCCTTCCTCCAGAATAATATTCCCATCCGGATCGATGAGGACCGCTCCGTTTATCCATCTTCCGTTTTTGTGAAGTGCCAACCCCACGGCCAGATAGACTCCGTTTCCCATGGCGGATTCCCTAAAGCTTTCCAGAGCCCTTCGGGATTCATCCGGAGAGTCAGGATCCTCGGACCAGCGATCCAACACATATCCCGGAAAAACAGCCTCGGGAAGGACCACCATCTGAACACCAAACCCAGAGGCTTCCCTTATGCCCTCAAGGGCTTCTCTTAAAGACTCTTGCCTTTCCTCCACGTCTCTAGATCTCAGTTGAACGCAGGCTATCTTCAACTTTTTAGAAGACGACATCATCGCACCTCCTCTTCGTCTATGGTCGTAAACCTACAAAACCATATTACACTATCGTCGAGCAAGGGTTCGTCGTAAAAAGGGCATCAGGAAAAGGCTTCTTCCTGCATAAAATAGCAAGAGAGCCAACCAAAGCCCATCGTTGCCCCAAAGATCGAAAAAGAACCAATAGCCGGCCATAAATAGGGCAAGAGCCATAATCGTAGAGTTTCTGACAGGACCGGTAACGGAAACACCCGTGAAGACGCCGTAGAACACCAACCCCCAAACGGCAAATAAAGGATAGAGAGCGACCCACCGGCCATACCTGACGGCCTGTCCATACACCTCGTCGATATCTGTAAAAAGAGAGACCAATCCGGATAAAGAAGAAAGATACAATCCACCGACCAAAAGAGCCATCCCGGCTCCCCAAAATGCACTGATCCTCCAGACCGACCTCAGGGCTTCGTCGTCCTTCCTACCAGCCGCCCTTCCTGCAAATACACTGGAGGCGTTGGCAAATCCGTCGAAAAGATAGGCCATCAACGACTGTATCTGTAGAAGAACCGAGTTGGACGATAAAACTACCGTCCCCAAAGAGGCGCTGGCTGCCGTAAAAACATTTACGTGGATCAGCAAGCAGATGGTCCTTATCATAAGGTCTCCGTTTACCTTGAATATAGCCACCATAGCAGAACGCTCAAAGACCTTTTTTACAGGAACGGAGGAAAAATCGCCGTATCTAACCATGAAAAACAGTCCTATAGCGAAAGAGGTCAACTGGGATATCAACGTAGCCAAAGCTATTCCCGCCACTTCCATGGAGAAAACGTAGACGAACAAAACGTCCAGTAAAATATTCAACAGATTACTGGAAATCTGCATAATCAGCGAGGCCTTTATCTTCATTTGTCCCATTAACCACCCTAAGATAACGTAGTTAAAAAGGACGAACGGAGCTCCCCATATAAGTATCCCAAAATAGGTCGCTACCATCCTCATGACCTCAGGATCCGGAGATATCATATTTCCCGCTGCTTCTAGTACGAGTTTACGAAAAAGGATAAAAGCAACGCCGACCAGGAGTGCAATTCCAAGGGGACGGTAGAACGATATCATCCTATCGTCTCCGTCAGATGAGTCCAGAGACTGGGCACTGTAACCGGTCGTGCTGACCCTGAGAAAGCCAAAGATCCAGTACATCGTGTTGAAGATGACTGCACCTACAGAGACCCCGGCAATGAAGGCTGGGTTTTCAAGGTGACCTACAACCGCGGTATCCACCGAGCCTAAAAGAGGCTGAGTGATCGTAGAGAATATAAACGGCACCGCAACCGCCAGATATTCCCTGTTTTTCAACCCCACAGAGATCCCCCTTCATCGAATAGATGACAGGCAACCAAATGGTCTTTCTCGCCCCTAAGAGGGGCAAGGGTCGGCTTTTTAAACCTGCATATATCCATGACTCTGTCACACCTGCCCTGAAAAGGACATCCTTCCGGAATATCCAAGGCACTTGGAGCTTCGCTTTCCAAGCTCTCTATGGCTTTCGTAAAATCCATCCCGGTCGAGAAGATCGAGCCTAAAAGCGCCCGAGTGTAGGGATGGGCAGCGACTCTATTTACATCCCTCGAAGTAGGCATTACCTCCATGATCGAGCCCAGGTACATGACGGCTAATCTATGGGCGATGGAGTTTATAAAAGCGACATCATGAGAGATGACGACCATGGTCGTTCCGTTTTTTCTCTGAAGATCGACTAGCAACCGAGCTATGTTTCTCTGAACCGAGACGTCCAAAGCGCTTGTTGCTTCGTCACATACCAGTATCTCCGGGTTTACAGAAAGAGCTCTGGCTATTCCTACCCTCTGTATCTGCCCACCGCTTAAAGTATGAGGATAACGGCACAGGAAATCACCGGACAGCTCCACCGTCTCCAGTAACTCCAAGGCCTTAGCCTCTCTGTTCATCTTCTTCAAAAACTTTAGGTTTACCAGAGGCTCCGTAACTATATCCACTATCCTCATCCTAGGATGGAAGGACGCCAGAGAATCCTGAAAGACCATCTGGATATTCTTACAGTTCCGTCGACGCTCTTCTCCTTCCATGGCGGTCAGATCCCGACCTCTGTACAGTATCCGCCCCTTAGAGGGAGATTCCATGGACAAAAGCATCTTAGCAAGAGTTGACTTGCCACAGCCGCTTTCTCCGGCAATACCCAAGGTCTCCCCTCGCCGAAGGGTCAATGAGACATCGTTACAGGCTATCAGAGAACGACCTCGACTTTTACCCCGGAATCTGCCGCGACGACAACCACAGAGATTCCCAATAATCCTGCCACAACGCCGTCCTACGTTGAAACTAGCACCACCGGAGCAGAAAAACTCTTTCGTAACTCCTTCTATACGAACGATTTCCTCGCCATGTCTACACAAAGCGACTTCCCCCTATTTCCGGCACAGCATCCAGAAGGTTTTTCGTATAACTCGAACCGGCACGGGAAAGGATATCCTTTCTATCTCCTCTGTCCAGCATACGACCGTCCTTCATGACCACCATATGGTCCGACATATAGGCGGCTACCCCGATATTGTGGGTAACCATCAGTATGGTGGTTCCATATCGTTCCCTTAGCTCCATCATCTGCCGGACTATCTGTGCCTGGGAGGTGACGTCTAGAGCGCTGGTAGGCTCGTCTGCCAACAATAAATCGGGGCGGAAGGTCATAGCCATGGCGATACCCACCCTTTGCCTCATACCCCCGCTGAGCTCGAAGGGATAGCTGCCCATGACGTTCTCCGGTGCAGGGAGCCTCATGGATCTCAACATAGACACAGCTCTATTCCAGGCCTCTGATCTGGAAACCTCCGAGTGAATCCGTATATACTGCACAAACTGAGAGCCAACCGACCTTATTGGATTCAACATATTGCCCGAATCCTGAAATATCATGGACAGATTGGTCCCCCTGATCTCCCTCCATCGCGATCTGGAATAACCCAATACAGAAACTCCATGAAGGAGGATATCTCCAGATGTTATCGAAGCCCCAGAGGGGAGAGCTCCTATAACGGAACGAATAACCGTCGTCTTTCCGCTACCGCTCTCCCCTACCAGGCTAACTATTTTTCCCTTACCGACAGACAAAGAGAACTGCTCAACCGCAGGTCTAGCAGAGCCCCCTTTCAAAGCATATACAACCGATAAGTTTTTGATATCCAACATAGGTCTAATCTGCTATATCTACGTCCTTAGTAATCCAATAGTAGTCGATCGGATAGATTTTCAGGCCTGTGACCTTGCTGGAGGAGAACAAATAGGTTACCTCGCAACCGAAAAACACGCTGGCAGCATCGTCGACTATATGTCGCTGAATATCGATGACCAGGTCTCTGCGTTTTGTCGGATCGAATTCCGTGGAAAGTTCGTCCATGAGCCTGTCGACCTCAGAGTTGCTATAACCGGCCTTATTGGAATTGGGGGCTTCATTGGAGTAAGTCCTCCAAAATTCACGAAGGTAATTCTCGGGGTCTCCCGTGTTAGCTGCCAAAACACACCATATTATCAGGTCGAAATCTCCTGCCTCCTGTTTGTCCAGCATGGTCTCGTAACTTACTGTATTTACCGTGACCTTGATTCCCACCTCTTTAAGGTTGATCTGAGCTGCCTGAGCATAGATCCCAAGCTCCGCACGGCTATCGTATATTACAAAATTCAGATCTATCTTCTCTCCATTCGGAGATTCGACGTAACCGTCTCCATCTATGTCCTTATAGCCGTTATCAGTCAAAATCTTTCTGGCGGAATCGGGATCGAAAGAATTAGGATCCTCTATATCCTCAAAACCGAAATCCAACGAAGGCGGAACCGGCGTCTTCCCAGCGGTGGCCCCTCCGTCCAAAAGGACCTCTACGTAAGTATCCCTGTCCAACGCCCTTATGATCGCCTGCCTCAGTATCTTATCTCCAAGAAAACCTTTCTGGTTCATGAAAGCCAGAGTAGTCCTGAGAGCCGGGATACACAGGGTGCTATATCTCGATTCATCTGTAAAAGTAGCGGCATTTCCGGACTTGAGATTGTAGGCCACATCGATCTCTCCGGCCTGAAGGGCCATCTCGCGGGTCACCTGATCCCCTATAACCTTGTACTCGACCTTGTCGAAGGGGACCGGGCCTCCCCAGTAATGATCGTTTCTAGCCACTACGCATATCTCGGAGGCCTTGAACGAAACCACTTTATACGGACCGGTACAGATCGGACCCTCTAAAGCAAAACTCTCCGTATCCACGGTGGTATCGACTATCAGAAAAAGCGGTTCCGCGAGACTTCCAGGAACGTTATAGGTTGGACTAGAGGTAGTTATAATAAGATTTTGCCCGTCCACCTCAATGGAATCGTATTTGAAGAAAGCGGTCGCGGCTCTTTTGCTCATAGTGAAAGTACGCTCCAGAGAGGCCTTGACCAGCTCGGGCGTCATCTCTCTACCGTTGGAGAACTTCACTCCCTCTCTGATCCTGAAGATCCAAGACTTCTTGTCATCCGAACATCTCCAACTCTCCGCCAGACAGGGTTTCAGACCTCCCTTTTCGTCGAAACGTACAAGACACTCTCCTACTCCATAGCGACTGACGACCCAGCTAAAATACTGGGTCGTAGGCTCCAGAGTATCGGCAAAACTCGTCACTCCAACCCTCAAGATCTTTTCGGACGCAGACGCGGTCTTCGGACCTGAAAACGCCATCACACAGAGGGCAAGAACGACGACAAAACGGAAAAAACGATGCTCTCTTATCATAAGACAAAACTCCTCTACGTTAATTTATCTACAGCTGCCATGTTTGGGATCCAACACATCCCTGAGGCTATCCCCAAACAGATTAAAAACAGACACGACCATCACCACCGCCAAACCGGGATATATCATCAGCCAAGGAGCCCTGGCGAGATAGGGCCTGGCCTCGTTCATCATCAGCCCCCATTCGGGACTGGGAGCCCTGGCACCAAGCCCGAGAAAGGAAAGGGCGGCTAGCTCCAACATCATGCTCCCTATGTCGGTCACGGCAGTAACGAGCATCGTAGGAAATATGATCGGCAGGATGTATCTAAAGATTATCCTGCCAGTGGTAGCACCGGAAAGCCTGGCTCCTTCCACGTAAAGAGAGGTCTTTGCCTTGAGAACCAAGCTCCTGGCGAGTCGAGCATACTTGGGCCAAGTGACAGCGGAAACGGCTATGACCGCGTTGACGGCGCTGCTGCCGAGCATACCGGCGATGGCTATCGCCAAAACCATTCCGGGAAAGGCTATCATCATATCTGAGAATCTCATTATTGCCCCGTCGACGATACCTCCAAAATAGCCGGACAAAAGCCCCAAAAAAGTCCCGACCACAGAGACCGAGATAACCACCGCGAAGGACATGGACAGAGAGGCCCTGGTGCCGTAAATAATCCTGGAGAGAAGATCCCGACCCATCTTATCCGCCCCCAAGGGATACTCCGCACATGGAGCCTTTAGAGAATCCCTCATTACAGCGTCAAATGCGTCTTTAGGAGCTAATACAGGGGAAAAAAGAGCCATGAAGAACACAAAAAAGGAAAGCAAGGAAAAGGCTACAAATCTTTTTCTCATGAGGTCACCTGGAGGACCTTCCGATACGGGGATCGAGACGACCATAGGAGATATCAACGATGAGGTTTATCGTCATATAGATGAGGGAAATCCAAAGCACATAACCTTGGACCATAGGATAGTCCCTGGCCGTTATGGCGTGAACCGCCAGATTCCCCAGGCCAGGCCAGGAGAAGATAATCTCCACGACGGCGGTTCCTCCTAGAAGACTTCCTAAGGAGAGCCCCAAAAGGGTTATAAGCGGCAGGACCGCGTTGGGAAGCACCTCTCTGCAGAGAACGGAGACTCTAGATTCCCCTCGAACCTCCGCTCCGAGGACATAGTCCTGGTGAAGCTCCTCGAGAACGGCGGTGCGAACCTGTCTGGTGTATTTAGCGGACATGGCGAAGGCCAAGGTAACGGCAGGCAGAAGAAGATCCGAAAACCCCTGACCGCTGGAGACGACCGGAACGAGATGTAGCCTGAGGGCAAAAAAGCTGAGAAACATGAGACCGACCCAGAAATTGGGGACGGATACCCCTAAGAAGGTAAATCCTCTTATCAGATAATCGGGCCATCTGTCGCAATATAAAGCGGAAAGTATACCGAAGGGGATTGCCACAATTAACATTATGACCAAAGAGGCTACGGTCAACTTCAACGTGGCGGGGAAAAAAGCGATCATCCTGTCGACTACAGGCTGTTTAGAGGTGTATGAAATACCAAGATCTCCTCTAAAAACGCCCCAGAGCCAAGACATGTAACGTACGAGGAAAGGACGGTTAAGACCTAGCTCCTGCCTGGTAGCCTCGAGAAGTTCAGGAGAGACAGATTGTCCTCCAGACATGAGCATGGCCTCCGCAGGATCTCCAGGAGAGAGGCTCATGAGAGAAAAGGAGATAAAGGTAACGCCGATAAGGACTATCAGAATCTGCGATAATCTCCCAATGATGTTTATACCTTTCAATGCAACCCCACCCATCCCTAAAACCATTAAAGAAATAAAACCACAGGGAGGGTATACAAGGACCTAAAAAATAAAAAAAAGCCCCCATACCCTCGTACGGAAAACCGTTAAAGGCAAGGGGCGGTATCCTGACTCTCAATCGTCCTACTCTCACGCCTTCCCACAAGACCAGGCCTTGCAGTGGCTCCATGTGATTTCGTCATGATTACAGTAGCGGGGCTGTGCCGGATTTTCACCGGACTTCCACATCCCGATGCCTTTCATCTTCGGTAGCGATTGTCCATAAAAATTACGATGAAGTCTACCTCATAATCTTATACTCGTCAACAACATTAACTTTTAGAGCGTGACGATCCCTACACAAACAAAAGCCCCACCTCAACCCTGTCACCACAGGGGGAAGATGGGACCTAACATCACAAACCATGTCACAACTGACCATAACTAACCTACTGCCTATTATGTAAATCCGTCGTTGCTGGAAGGTTTCTCCAACTTCACCAAGTGTCCTCAACCCTTACAACTACAGGCATTGGCTGCCCCGCCTGGATTCGAACAAAAATAAGGTATCCCAGCGACCACAAAGGATAACAGGGTTAATCAAGTCTTGCGTTGTACGGTTTATTGTACGATCACGATAAAATCAAGAATGGTCAAGCTCTTTCTACCGGTTCTCGTCCTCATAATTCTACAATCTCCCCACCATGATTACAAACAAAAAAACAGCCCTCCCGAGGAGATCCCCGAGAGGGCTATTTCATTACAATATCCATATAACAACAGCTCCGACCACGGCCAATATCCCCGCATCCTGTCTCCCCTGTGACCGACCTTTCTTGTAAGCGTCCTTGCGTTCCTGTTCAACCAGTCCGGGAATGCGGGCTATCTGTTTTGCGGTCTCCTGTGCTTCCTCCCTGGCGACCTTTGCGTCCTCGCTCATCTGCCGGGCGGTCGCCTCCCACGTGTCCGCTCTGGCCTTCTGGACCTCGTAGGCTATAGTCGCATCAAGGAAGTCCTGCTTACTCCCCCAGACCCCATCCTCCCCAGTCTGGGGATGTCGCATCGGCTGAAACCCCGCTTCGCCTGGCGCGCTCATCAGCAACAATACGATTCCAGCGAGCGGCAAGAGCCTGACAATCCAGATCCGCAACCTCCGCCGTAGCCTTCCAAGCATGGGACCTCACCTCTCTTTCCGCTTCGCTCACCCGGTTTTGTAGTATCTCCAACTGGCGGTCTATCTCCTCTGTGGAGGATATCGCCCTGTCCGTGACCTCCTGTACTGTCGGAGAGGGCTTTATTGCCTGCTCCGTTCTCCAGAGGGAGACGGCGCCCCAAGTAAGGATCACGACCAAAGCGACCCACCAGTATTTTCTAACAATCTCCTTTATCTTCGTTCCATCCATTCTCTTCGTCCTTCCTGGCGATCCTCGTCGCCGCCTGAGCTCCGCCGTACACGGTTAAGGCAAAACCAAAGAGTCCAGTCAAAATAGCCGGAATCCCTTCCGGGACTGGCTCCCAGCGAACCACGGCGACGAGAACGACAAGGGCAGATAACCAAAACGATCCCCATACCATGGTTCGCTTGAGCCGTATTTTCATTTTCCAGCTCCTCGCTTCATCCATTCCAAAAGGTCCTTGGAGAACATGTCCAGAGTCTCTTTCGTATTCCTTCCGGCAAGCACGGCCAGTGCGTATCCCCACATCTGAGGGACAGCCAGCGCCGACACCACGCAGTAGATAGCGATCCCGAGAACCACGGTTGAGGCACAGGAGATCAGATAGGTCCCCCACCGCCAGTCATCGACATGATGATCCAGCGAGGTAGCCGTATGCCCAATCAACACCAGACCGATATAGGGGAGAGCGTTTAATGCGAAATGAGCGACACAAGCCCCTATGGAACGAGCATGGTCGGTCACTCCGGAGTCCTGTATCATCGGTAGGCCTCGATCCCAGCGACTATGGCCACAGCGAAGGAATGTCGAATTTCCGGTATGGCCAGCTTCATCCCTTCCTCTGGATTCGAGATAAAACACGTCTCGACGAGAACGGCAGGACATTTCGTCCTCCTCAGAACGGCGAGATTCTTTCGTGGTTTCGTTCCTCTAGACCTTAGTCCCATATAGTGGACGAGATGACGCAGGATCATCTCTGCGCAGGACCGACCTTGCTTCGATCCAGAATAATACAGGACCTCCGTCCCTTGAGCCGACTGGCTGGTGGCGGCGTTGGCATGGATAGAAACGAACAGGTTCGCACCGTCTCCCATAGCGGCTCGATCCGACAGGGAAATAAACTCGTCCGTCTCCCGAGTCATACGGACCTCGTGCCTCAACGACACGAGTCGATCTCTAACGTCCAGTCCGATATCCAATACCACCTCAGCCTCGGTGAGACCTTTGTAGGGTGTCCATCTCCGCACTGCCCCTGGGTCCTTGCCGCCGTGTCCGGGATCAACGACAATTCGCATCAAAACATCCCCCTAAAATCAGATTCGTCCCCGGCATACCAGGGGTAAGCGGTGAGGTGGAGAATGGCCGCCACCTGATACGGCCAGGGCATGAGAGGAATCAAGCCGAGTTCCAGAAGGAACCCGGCCTGACAGATAAAGCGTATTTTACGTGCCGACACATCCGGCCACTCCCACGTCCACCGGGGGACAGGGATCTTCCACAGCCGCCCCCACGCGAACACAAAGTGAATGCGGCTCCCGCAGAGGAGAGCCGCTATCCAATGCCCGAGCTCGTGCATTATCGGGGCCAGTAGCACCCACAGGATCACCATGTTATCGCCTCCAGTTCATCCGCCGTGGTGGCGGCATCAATCTGGGGCTTAAGGCTAGATATTCTGTCGTCCGCAGCATATGCCGCCTCGAACTGTTCCATGAGCACTGTCTTCCCATCTGTAAGGGATATGTCGGTGTGGATGGTACCATCGGCCTCAATGAGCTTTGGGATGGTAGACAGGCTTCGTAGTTCGGCATATCGGATCACGCCATCCACCAGAACCACGTCGTTCTCTCCGTATTTCATTGTCAGTCCAATAGATGTCGTAACTCCGGAGGACTCCGCTTGAGTTTTTGCCGTTACGAGCTCCGACAGCTTCCGAGCCCTAAGATGTTCTATGGTCGGTTCCACCGGTTCCGGCGGCAAAAACGCCTCCGGATGAGCCCCCTTGTACGAGGCAAACTCCGAAGGCGTGTAGGATGTTCCCTGAAAATGGATTCGTTCTATCATATGATTACCTCCTATTTGAACCCACGCGTGAGGCTGGCGGGGAGAGTGGACATGAGGACGGGGAGGGGGACAATCTGCCTACGAGTTATGCGGTTCTCCACTAATTCAAATTCAGTCCAGGCTCCCCCAATAGGGGACATTTGGACACTGATAGCCAACGTATCCCAG